>NZ_BAAALF010000109.1:0-27599 GCF_039528135.1 Kitasatospora nipponensis
GCGCCCCTCCCCGGGCCGGATCCGCACGGCGGCCAGCGCGGGCAGCGGCCGGCCGGCGCGGTTGACCGCGGTCGGCACCGGGCTGCTGGCCGTGGTCGGCACCCTCGCCTTCGGGCTGCTCGACCAGGCGCTCTTCGGTGGCCTCGGGGTGGTCTTCGGCCTCGGGTTCCTGCTGGTCAGCTTCCAGACCGCGGTGCGGGTCCGGCTGGCCGACCTGCCGGCGGCGCCGATCAGCGGGCCGATCGCCTTCGCGCTCACCGTCGCCCTGCTCGGCCCGGTCACGCTGCCCGGGATGATCGGTCAGGTGCTGGCGCTGGCCGGCGGGCTGGCGCTGCGGGCCGGGTGGCTGTTCGCCGGGACCGGGCTGGCCGGGGCGATCGTGCTGGCCCGCTTCGTCGCCCAGCGCCGGATCCGCCGCAACCGCTGAAGCCCCGCCCCCACCCCGCCCGGCAGCGCCCCGGCGCCGGCGGACGGGCCGACCACCGAGCGGGGCCCGTCGAGGCGGCCGGGTCAGATCCGGGCCGCCGCCATCGCCGCGCCGACGATCCCCGCGTCGTTGCGCAGCTCCGCCGGGACCACCCGGGCGGCCCGCTCCTTCATGAGCGGCAGGAACTTGTCGTGCTTGCGGCTGACGCCCCCGCCGATGACCACCAGTTGCGGCGAGAAGAGCCGCTCCACCAGGTCGAGGTACTCGTCGACCCGCTCCGCCCACTGCGCCCAGCTCAGGTCGTGCTTCTCGCGGGCGGCCGAGGAGGCGCGGTGCTCGGCGTCCTTGCCCCGCAGCTCCAGATGGCCGAGCTCGGTGTTGGGGACCAGCGCGCCGTCGACGAAGAGCGCGCTGCCGATCCCGGTGCCGAAGGTGAGCACCAGCACCACGCCGTCCTGGCCGCGCCCCGCGCCGTGGGCGATCTCGGCCAACCCGGCCGCGTCGGCGTCGTTGAGCAGCACGGTGGGCAGGCCCAGGGCCTCGTGGAAGAGCCGTTCGGCGTCCAGGCCGATCCAGCCCTGGTCGACGTTGGCGGCGGTGCGGGTCTGGCCTTCCACCACGACCCCGGGGAAGGTCAGGCCGACCGCGCCCTGGTGGCCGAAGTGCCCGACCACCTCGCGGACCGCCGCCAGGACCGAGTCCGGCGAGGCGGGGCGCGGGGTGAGCACCTTGTGCCGGGGCTCGGCGAGCGCGCCGCGCGCCAGGTCCACCGGCGCGCCCTTGATGCCCGAGCCGCCGATGTCCACGCCGAAGACCGAGGGTGCCGTCACGTCGCTCCTCCTTGTTGTCCGGCTCTCACCGTACGAGAGGGCGAGGCGGAAAGCAGCTCGGAATCCGGACCGGGCCGACCTCGGCGGGCGGCGGTCAGAGCTTGCCGGCCGCCTCGGCGCGCAGGTCGCGGCGGAGCTCCTTGGGCAGCGAGAAGGTGAGCGTCTCCTCGGCCGTGCGGACCACCTCGACGTCGCCGAAGCCGCGCTCGGCCAGCCAGGCCAGCACGCCCTGCACCAGGATCTCGGGCACCGAGGCGCCGCTGGTCAGGCCGACCGTGCCGACGCCCGCCAGCCAGGCCTCGTCCAGTTCCTCGGCGAAGTCGACCAGGTGGGCGGCCTTGGCGCCGTACTCCAGGCCGACCTCGACCAGGCGCACCGAGTTGGAGGAGTTCTTGGAGCCGACCACGATCAGCAGGTCGGTCTCGGGGGCGATCTGCTTGACCACCACCTGGCGGTTCTGGGTGGCGTAGCAGATGTCGTCGCTGGGCGGGCTGACCAGCAGCGGGAAGCGCTTCTTCAGCTCGCCGACGGTGGCCATCGTCTCGTCCACCGACAGGGTGGTCTGGGAGAGCCAGACGACCTTGCTCTCGTCGCGGACCCGGACGTTCGCGACGTCCTCGGCGCCGTCCACCAGGTGGATCCGGTCGGGGGCCTCGCCCATCGTGCCGACCACCTCCTCGTGGCCCTCGTGGCCCACCAGCAGGATGTCGTAGTCCTCGTCGGCGAACCGGACCGCCTCCTTGTGGACCTTGGTCACCAGGGGGCAGGTGGCGTCGATGGTGGCGAGCTTGCCGGCCTTCGCCTCGTCGTGCACCGAGGGGGCCACGCCGTGCGCGGAGAAGACCACGATCGAACCCTCGGGCACCTCCTCCGTCTCGTCGACGAAGATCGCGCCCTGCTTCTCCAGGGTCCGCACGACGTACTTGTTGTGGACGATCTCCTTGCGCACGTAGATCGGTGCCCCGTACTGCTCCAGGGCCTTCTCCACGGCGATGACGGCGCGGTCCACGCCGGCGCAGTAGCCCCGGGGGGCGGCGAGCAGGACACGGCGCTGTGCGGTGGTCGACATGGCTCCCATGGTACGGGCGATGCGGCGGGGTTCGTGAGCCGCGCCGAGGGCCGGTGACCTGCGGGGCGCGCGGGGCGACGGGTGTTCCAATCGGCTGCGTGAGCGAACGAGTCGAGGGGACCGGGCTGCGGCGCAGCCTGGGGCTGCGGGACCTGGTGGTCTACGGACTGCTCTTCATCGCCCCGATGGCGCCGGTGGGCGTCTTCGGCGTGCTGGACGCCAGGAGCCACGGGGCGGTGGCGGCCGTCTACCTGGCGGCGACCGTGGCCATGGGCCTGACCGCCCTGTCGTACGCGCAGATGGTGCGCGCGGTGCCGCGCGCCGGGTCGGTCTTCGCCTACGCACGGGCCGGGCTCGGCGAGGGGCCGGGGTTCGTGGCCGGCTGGATGGTGATGCTCGACTACCTGCTGATCCCGGCGGTGGCGTACCTCTTCTCGGGCATCGCGCTGCACGCCCTGGTGCCGGGCGTGTCGCGCTGGGCGTGGACGGTGCTGGCGGTGCTGGTCACCACCGCGCTCAACCTGGCGGGCGTGCGCACCGCCGCCGTGGTGGGCCTGGCGGTGCTGGTGATGGAGCTGGCGGTGCTGACGGTCTTCGTGGTGGCCGCGGTGGTGGTGCTGGCCCGGGACGGCACGGTGCGCTCGCCGCTGTCGCCGCTGACCGGGGTGGGCGGCTTCTCGGCGGGCGCGGTGCTGGGCGCGGTGAGCGTGGCGGTCCTGTCCTACCTGGGCTTCGACGCGATCGCCTCCTTCGTGGAGGAGGCGGTGGGCGCCTCGCAGGCGGTGGCCCGGGCGGTGCTGCTCTGCCTGGCGCTGGCCGGGGTGCTCTTCGTGACGCAGGGCTACCTGGCGGCGCTGCTGGAGCCGCTGACCCCGCAACAGCTCGCCGAGCAGCCCGCGGCGCAGGGCTCGGCCTTCTACGACACGGTGGAGAGCGCGGTCGGCCACTGGCTGCACACCCTGGTGGCGGTCAGCAAGGCGATCGGCGCGGCCTTCGCGGCGCTGGCCGGGCAGGCGGCGGCCGGCCGGCTGCTCTTCGCGATGGGCCGGGCCGGGCGGCTGCCGCGCGCGCTGGCGGTGCTCGACGCGCCCGCGCGGGTGCCGCGCCGCACGCTGCTCGCGGCGGCCCTGGTCACGCTGGCCGGGGCCGGCTGGGCGGCCGGGCGCGACGACGGTCTGGACCGGCTCACCTCGGTGGTGGACGTCGGGGCGCTGAGCGCCTTCGTGCTGCTGCACGCCTCGGTGATCGGCTGGTACGCGGTGCGGCAGCGGTCGCGGGACCTGCTGGGGCACGTGCTGCTGCCGGTGGCGGGGATCGCGGTGATCGTCGCGGTGCTCCGGGAGGCCAGCGGCACCGCGCAGCTGGCCGGGGTGATCTGGCTGGCCGTAGGACTGCTGGTGCTGCTCGTCCAGCAGCACCGCGGCGCCGGGCCGGGCGGGGGCCGCCCGGACGTCGGCCGGCCGGGCGAGGGGCACGGCGACGTCGGTGGTCGGCGCTAGCCTCGACGCATGGCCAACAGCAGCTCCCCCGAAGCCCCGATCCCGGTCGGCAAGGTCTCCGCGCTGATCGGGGGCTGGGTCGAGCGGCTCGGCGCGGTCTGGGTGGAGGGGCAGATCACCCAGTTGAGCCGCCGTCCGGGGATGCAGTTCCTGACGCTGCGTGACACGGACCACGACATCTCACTGGGAGTCACCTGCTTCCGCTCGGTGCTCGAGCCGCTGGCCGACACGCTGCACGAGGGCTCGCGGGTGATCGTGCACGCGAAGCCCGAGTGGTACACCGCGCGCGGCACGCTCTCGCTGCGGGCCACCGAGGTCCGGCTCGTGGGGCTGGGCGAACTGCTCGCCCGGCTCGAGCGGCTGAAGCGGCTGCTGGGCGCCGAGGGGCTCTTCGCGGCCGACCGCAAGCGCCCGCTGCCGTTCCTGCCGCACTGCGTGGGCCTGGTCACCGGGCGGGCCAGCGCCGCCGAGCGGGACGTCCTGGAGAACGCCCGGCGGCGCTGCCCGGCGGTCCGCTTCGAGGTGCGCAACGTGCTGGTGCAGGGCCCGCAGGCGGCCGGGCAGGTGGCGGCCGCGATCCGCGAGCTGGACGGGCACCCCGAGGTGGACGTGATCATCGTGGCGCGCGGCGGCGGCAGCGTGGAGGACCTGCTGCCGTTCTCCGACGAGGAGCTCTGCCGCACGGTGGCCGGTGCCCGCACGCCGGTGGTGAGCGCGATCGGGCACGAGCCGGACCAGCCGCTGCTGGACTTCGTGGCCGACCTGCGCGCCTCCACGCCCACCGACGCGGCCAAGCGGGTGGTCCCGGACGTCGGCGAGGAGCAGGCCCGGGTGCGCCAGCTGCGCGACCGCGCGCGGCGCACGGTGACCGGCCTGGTGGAGCGCGAGCGGGCCGGGCTGGCCTCGGTGCGCAGCCGGCCGGCGCTGGCCGCGCCGCACCGGCTGCTGGACGAGCGCGGCCAGGAGCTGGGCGCCCTGCTGGACCGCGCCCGGCGCACCGTGGGACACCGGCTGGACCGGGCCGAGTCCGACCTGGGACACACCCTGGCCCGGGTCGTCTCGCTCTCCCCCGCCGCCACCCTGGAGCGCGGTTACGCGGTGCTGCAGACCCCCGACGGTCACGTGGTCACCGATCCGGCGCGGCTGGCGGTGGGCGCGCCGCTGCACGCCCGGGTGGCGGGCGGCGGCTTCGACGTGACGGTCAGTTCACCGGCGCCGGCGCAACCCGCTCCGGCCCCGGGCGCCCCTGCGGACCGCGATCCGCAGCAGCCGCGGGATCCGCGCTGAGCCGGGTGCGGGAGAGCGGCACCGAGTGCTCGGCGAAGCCGAGGTCCCGGTAGAGCCGCTCGCCGCCCTCGGTGGCGTGCAGGTCGATCCGGGTCGCCCCCCGGGCGTCGAACCAGGCCAGCAGCGCCTCGGTGCAGGCCCGGGCGTGGCCGCGGCGGCGCCGGGCCGGGTCGGTGCAGATGTTGAAGACGAAGCCGAACAGGCCCTGCGGGTGGCCCGGCGCGGGCAGCCGCTGCTCCAGCGTGCCCACCGCGCAGGCGGCGAGGCGGCCGGGCAGCTCGGCGTCGTCGACGACGAAGGCGGGCATGGTGGTGGTCACCGGGTCGCGCAGCCGCTCGCGCAGCACCTCCTCGGCGGTCCGCTGCCAGGGACCGGGCCGGGCCGCGCCCTGCATCGCCTCGAACATCAGCAGGCGCAGCCGCACCAGCTCCGGGGCGTCCTCGGGTCGGGCCTGTCGCACATCGCTCATGCCCCGGGACAGTAGCCAGCACGGCGGCCCGCCCGCACGCGGATTGCGGCCGGCTGTCGGCGCCGGGCCCTACGCTGGCGCCATGAGCGAGACGCAGGAGCAGGGCGGCGACCGGGCGGACACGGCGGGAGCCGGGTCCGAGCAGGGCGAGCCGGGCGAGCTGGGCTACGAGCAGGCCAGGGACGCGCTGATGGAGGTGGTGCGCCGGCTGGAGACCGGTGGCACCACGCTGGAGGAGTCGCTCGCGCTCTGGGAGCGCGGGGAGGTGCTGGCCAAGGTCTGCCAGCGCTGGCTGGACGGCGCCCGGGCCCGGCTGGACGCGGCACTGGCCGCCGAGGAGGAGGGCGGGCAGCGCTGAGCCGCCCCGGCGGGGGCCGGCGTGAGGCAGGTCACATCGCCTTGAGGAATCGTTGAAAGTTCACCTATGTTGGAACCCGTGAACGGCGGCCTTCGCCGCACCGATCCCGCCAGCATGAGGTAGCCCATTATGACCATCGCCAACGACGCCCTCGTCCTCGACGCCGCCGCGCAGGACCTGCTCTTCCGTGAGGCCCGCACCGCGAACACCTTCACCGACGAGCCCGTCACCGACGAGCAGCTGCAGGCGATCTACGACCTGGTGAAGTACGCGCCGACCGCCTTCAACCAGCAGGCGCTGCGCGTCGTCCTGGTCCGCTCCGCCGAGGCCCGCGAGCGCCTGGTGGCGCAGATGGCCGACGGCAACAAGGCCAAGACCAGCAGCGCCCCGCTGGTCGCCATCCTGGCCGCCGACAACGAGTTCCACGAGGAGCTGCCGAACCAGCTCCCGCACTTCCCGCAGGCCAAGGAGATGTTCTTCTCCGAGCGCCCGGTCCGCGAGGGCTCGGCCGCCTTCAACGGCGCCCTGCAGGTCGGCTACTTCATCATCGGCGTGCGCGCCGCCGGCCTGGCCGCCGGCCCGATGACCGGCTACAACGCCGCGGGCATCAACAAGGAGTTCTTCGCCGACGGCGAGCACTCGGTGCTGGCCGTGGTGAACATCGGCAAGCCGGGCGAGGACGCCTGGTTCCCGCGCAGCCCGCGGCTCTCCTACGACGAGGTCGTCAGCACCGTCTGACGCCACCGCGCCCCTCATGCCACACGGCCCCGGCCCGCCTCGCGGGTCGGGGCCGTGTGGCATGAGGGGCGCGGGCGCGGAAGGTCAGCGCAGCGCCTGGGCCAGCTGGCCGAGCTCGTCGTAGGAGGCGCTGCCGGTGACCACGGTGGTGGCCGAGCCGGCGGGGGCACTGAGGCCGCGGTAGGTGTCGCCCTGGTAGCGCGACCAGTCCTGGCCGGCGATGCTCGCGCTGCCGTCCGGCCGGTAGCCGGTCACCACGGCCTTGAGCAGGTCGTTCTTCGGCGCGTCGCTCTGCTCGACGGCCGCGTACTTGCCGTCGGGGGTCACGAAGCCCAGGTGCCACCCGGCGTGCCCGTCGGCGTCCTTCTGGTACGAGACCGAGGTCGCCCGCCACCGGTCCGAGAGCCCGGCGGGCGCCAGCACCGGATACGGTGCGGCGCGCTTCGCCGAGGCGAGCTCGACCTGGTACCCGACCACGTGAACCCCGTCACCCCCGCCGTGCGGGGTGAAGACGTACGCCACGAGGGCCACGCCCATGACGGCGATCATCGACAGGACCATGTCCCGTACGGTCTGCCGCCCTCTGCTGCCACTGTTGCCTGCCACCCCCACATGGTGACCCATCGCGTCCGGCGCCCCGGGCACCGGGGTGCCCGGGGCGGACCGAATCCCCTTATTTCGGCGCAGAACCGCAGGTCGCGAGCGGGGCCCGCGACGCCGGAGGGGACCCGCGCCACAGACAGTCATTCCATCCACAGATACGATCGGGGAACCCTCATCGCAGCGCTCGACCAGACAGTAGTCGACCGCTCACTGGCCGTCGCGTACAGAGAGGTATCGACGATGACCGCGCACGCAGCTAAGAGCACCACCTCCCACCTCCCCCGTTCCCTTGAGGTCGCCCCCGAGGCGCCCGACCGCAACCTCGCCCTGGAGCTCGTCCGAGTCACCGAGGCAGCGGCCATGGCGGCCGGCCGCTGGGTCGGCCGCGGCGACAAGAACGGCGCCGACGGCGCGGCCGTCAAGGCCATGCGCACCCTCGTCTCCACCGTCTCGATGAACGGCGTCGTCGTCATCGGGGAGGGCGAGAAGGACGAGGCCCCGATGCTCTACAACGGCGAGCGGGTCGGCGACGGCACCGGTGCCGAGTGCGACGTGGCCGTCGACCCGGTGGACGGCACCACGCTGACCGCCAAGGGCATGGCCAACGCCGTCGCCGTCCTGGCGGTCGCCGACCGCGGCACCATGTTCGACCCCAGCGCGGTGTTCTACATGGAGAAGCTGGTCTGCGGCCCGGAGGCCGCCGACTTCGTCGACATCACCGCCCCCGCGGCCGTCAACATCCGCCGGGTGGCCAAGGCCAAGGGCAGCGCGGTCGAGGACGTCACCGTGATAATCCTGGACCGCCCCCGGCACGAGGGCCTGGTCAAGGAGGTCCGCGAGGCGGGCGCCCGGATCAAGTTCATCTCGGACGGCGACGTGGCCGGCGCCATCATGGCCGCCCGCGAGGGCACCGGCGTGGACCTGCTGATGGGCATCGGCGGCACGCCCGAGGGCATCATCGCGGCCTGCGCGATGAAGTGCATGGGCGGCGTGATCCAGGGCCGGCTCTGGCCCAAGGACGAGGCCGAGAAGCGCAAGGCGCTGGACGCGGGCCACGACCTGGACCGGGTGCTGCTGACCGACGACCTGGTCAGCGGCGAGAACGTGTTCTTCGTGGCCACCGGCATCACCGACGGTGAGCTGCTGCGCGGGGTGCACTACCGCCAGGAGACCGCCACCACCAGCTCGCTGGTGATGCGCTCGAAGAGCGGCACGATCCGCCAGATCGACTCCACCCACAAGCTGTCCAAGCTGCGGGCCTACAGCGCGATCGACTTCGACCGGGCGAACTAGCGACCGGCCGGCCGGGCCCCGCGTCCGGCCGCGCTGCACCCCCGGCGCCTGAGCGCGACTCCCTTCGGGGGGTCGCGCTCAGCCTGCTATCCGGCCCTGTTCGGGGCCGCGCCGGCCCGCCAGTCGCGGCCCCACGACCGGGCCGGCCACCAGCTGCGCCTCGGCCCGCAGCTCGACCAGTTCGAGCTCGCGCCTGCGCCGGCGGGCCAGCACCACCCGGCGCTCGGCCGCGGTCAGCCCGCCCCAGACGCCGTACGGCTCCGGCTGTGCCAGCGCGTGCTCCCGGCACTCCAGCAGCACCGGGCAGCGGGCGCAGACCTGCTTGGCGTGCTCCTCGCGGGCCAGGCGGGCCGCCGTCGGCTCCTTGGAGGGCGCGAAGAAGAGTCCGGCCTCGTCCCGCCGGCAGGCCGCGCCGGTGTGCCAGGGGTTGTCCTCCAGGTGATCGAGCCGCACGCCCACAGGGCCCGCGGGAGTACTCGCCGTGGCGCCTGCGCAGCCGCGGCGCCCGGTGCCGGCGGCGCGGTCGGTGCCGGCGGCGGCGACGACGCGGACGACATCGGTGGTGCTGGGCTCGATCGGGTGCAGCACGGCAACTCCTGACACTGCTCGGGGAAGGCCGCGGTCACCGCCCGGCTGCCGTCTGTGCCGTACGACGCCGTCTGACCGCAGCCCTTCAAGAAACGATGTGCGAGAGGAATTACCCAGCACGATCCCGGTTCATGCACACCGTGTCCGCCCGGCCACGGCCTGCACTCGGGCCAACCTGGAGTGCCGGTGCGGCATTTGACGGAACATGAGGTTCCGCGGCCCCGGTCGGGGCAGGCGCCCTCAACCCTCGACCTGCTTGCGCACCCACTCCCGGAGTTTCTTGCCCCTGCGGGGCTTGGCGTCGCACCCCCCGAAGATCGCCGCGCCCTTGACCCGCACCACCGGCGCGTACGGGTCGGCGGCGGTCTGCTCGCGCACGTTGAACCCGCCGAAGATGCCCACTCCGTTGCCGATCAGCGTGACGTTCTCCGGCACCCGGATGTCCACCCCGCCGCAGAACGCGGCCACCTCGATCACCACTTCGGGCGACTCGAAGACCGCGTCGGTCAGGTCCAGCTCCACCCCGCCGAAGAAGGCCGACGCGTGGACGGTGCTGCCCACCCGCCAGCGTCCCTTGCGGGTGGCCGAGCCGAAGATGGCGACCAGGTTGGCCGACTCCTCGCGGGCCGGCGGCAGTTGCGGGGCGCTCGACTGGGCGGGCTTGTCCGTCGACACCGGCCGGTGGGCGGGCAGGTCCCGGGTGAGCACCGCCAGCTCGCCCAGCGTCCTGGCGCCGTAGGCCGCCTCGATCCGCTCGGCGTGCTCCTCCATGGTGAGGCGGCCCTCGGCGTAGGCGTCGCGCAACAGGTCGGCGATCCGCTCCCGGTCGGCGTCCGCGGCGCGCAGGTCGGCGTCGGCCACCCGGGTGGCCGCGGCGAGAACGGGGGCGGGTTGGTCCTGGGGCTTGGTCAGGGGTACGGGCGCCTGCTCGGGCGCCCGGTCGGACGGCTGCGGCGGCTGCTGCGACGGCTGCGGTGACGGCGAGTTGTCCACGGGAGCAGCCTAGCCAGTGGCACCGGTGGACCACGAGGGCTTGAGGCCCCCGACGTGACCCCGAACGTGACCCCCGTCACGCAGGCCCACCCGTGCACGCCCCGGGGCCGCCCGGGTCCTACGCTGGAGGGCGCTTCGCCGACGCAGCACCATCAATCCGTGAAGGACCTCGCATGGCACCGACGCCAGACTTCGCCTACTCCGACCTCCTCCCGCTGGGGGCCGACCCGACCCCGTACCGAAAGCTGACCTCCGAGGGCGTCAGCACCTTCGAGGCGGGCGGACGGCGCTTCCTGCAGGTCGAGCCGGAGGCGCTGCGGCTGCTCACGGCCACCGCCATGCACGACATCGCGCACTACCTGCGCCCGGCCCACCTGGCGCAGCTGCGGCGCATCCTGGACGACCCCGAGGCCAGCCCCAACGACCGCTTCGTGGCGCTGGACCTGCTGAAGAACGTCAACATCTCGGCCGGCGGCGTCCTGCCGATGTGCCAGGACACCGGCACCGCGATCGTCATGGGCAAGCGCGGCCAGCAGGTGCTGACCGCCGGCGGCGACGAGTCGGCGATCGCCCGCGGCGTCTACGACGCGTACACGCAGCTCAACCTGCGGTACTCGCAGATGGCGCCGGTGACCATGTGGGACGAGAGGAACACCGGCTCCAACCTGCCCGCGCAGATCGAGCTGTACGCGACCGACGGCGACGCGTACAAGTTCCTCTTCATGGCCAAGGGCGGCGGCAGCGCCAACAAGTCGTACCTGTACCAGGAGACCAAGGCGATCCTGAACGAGCGCTCGATGCTCGCCTTCCTGGAGCAGAAGATCCGCTCGCTGGGCACCGCCGCCTGCCCGCCGTACCACCTGGCGATCGTGGTCGGCGGCACCAGCGCCGAGTTCGCGCTGAAGACCGCCAAGTACGCCTCCGCGCACTACCTCGACGCGCTGCCCACCAGCGGCGACGCGGCCACCGGCCACGGCTTCCGGGACCTGGAGCTGGAGGCGAAGGTCACCGAGCTGACCCAGAAGATCGGCATCGGCGCCCAGTTCGGCGGCAAGTACTTCTGCCACGACGTGCGGGTGGTCCGCCTGCCGCGGCACGGCGCCTCGCTGCCGGTCGCGATGGCCGTCTCCTGCTCGGCCGACCGCCAGGCGCTGGGCAAGATCACCGCGGAGGGCGTCTTCCTGGAGCAGCTGGAGACCGACCCGGCCGGCTACCTGCCGGAGACCACCGACGAGCACCTGGACGACGCGGTGGTGCGCATCGACCTCAACCGGCCGATGGCCGAGATCCGCTCGGAGCTGGCCAAGCACCCGGTGAAGACCCGGCTGTCGCTGACCGGCACGCTGGTCGTGGCGCGCGACATCGCGCACGCGAAGATCAAGGAGCGGCTGGACGCGGGCGAGGGCATGCCGCAGTACCTGCGGGACCACCCGGTCTACTACGCCGGCCCGGCCAAGACCCCCGAGGGCTACGCGTCGGGTTCCTTCGGTCCCACCACCGCGGGCCGGATGGACTCCTACGTCGACCAGTTCCAGGCGGCCGGCGGCTCGATGGTGATGCTCGCCAAGGGCAACCGCTCCAAGCAGGTCACCGACGCCTGCGCCAAGCACGGCGGCTTCTACCTCGGCTCGATCGGCGGTCCGGCCGCGCGCCTGGCGCAGGACTGCATCAAGCGGGTCGAGGTGCTGGAGTACGCCGAGCTCGGCATGGAGGCGGTCTGGCGGATCGAGGTCGAGGACTTCCCGGCCTTCGTCGTGGTCGACGACAAGGGCAACGACTTCTTCACCGAGACCACGGACGCGGCGCCGCTGATCACCAGCATCCCGGTCCGCTCGGCGCAGTGACGACGGCCGCCGCCGCGGTGCCCTGGGGGCGCCGCGGCGGCGGTACGGACTGACCCCCGGGGCCTCTAGGCCTGGCCGGTCTCGAAGCGGCTCACCCGGCCGTCGCCCTCGACCGTGAACCGCCAGGCGGTGCGCATCTCGCCCCAGGTGTCGTTGCGGAAGGTGGCGACCAGCGCGCGCCCGCCGTCCGACTCGCTCTGCACGTCCATGTGCCCACGCACGGAGAAGATCTCCTTGTCGGTCCACTGGGCGAGGTCGCGGTCCGAGCCGTCGTCCGACATCGTCGCGTCGGCGGTGAGCAGGGCCTCGAAGGCGGCGCGGTCGCCGGCGTTGATCGCCGCCACCAGGGAGCGCACGGTGGGGTCGGAGAGCTTGGCGGGTGAGATGGTCATCTGACGGCTCCTCGGTGGGCCGGAGGCGGGCGGGACTCCCAGCACTGTCGCACAGGGTGATGCCACGACCGCGGAGCATCACCGGACGCGCCCCGGGCCCGGCGCCCCGCCCCGGACACGACGGAGCCCCCGGGTGTCCCCAGGGGCTCTCCGCGCGTAGCGTCGATGGACAACTACGCGGTGCGATCAGGCCAAAATGCGGGCACGAACACCGCCCGGTTACTGCATGTTGACGATGCCACCGAGCGGGTGGGTGGTTCCGCCGCCGGGCTGGTCGGTGGCCGGAGCCGGCGCGACGGGCGTGGCGGTCGGTGCGAGCGGGGTGGTCTCGCCGGGCTCGACGTGCTGGTCGGCGGCCGCCTCGCCCGCCTGCACCGCGCCGGTCAGGACGGCCTCCAGCTCATCGGTCTGCTCGGGGAGAGCGATCGGGGTCTCATTCTCGGCCATGGCCGGACCACCTCTCGGGGTGTTGGTGCTCAACCGCCCCGGTCGGTCTGGCCGCGGCGTGGGGACAGTATCGTAGGGGTCGTTAAATGTCTTATAAACAGCCCTCCAGGTGCACAATGTGCCCCATTTGCCCTTCCTGACCGGGCACTCCGGCCGGAGCATGGTGGGCAGCACTTCGAGGTGCGAAGTCGCAGGCCATCGGGGGACCTTATGGAGCTTCAGGCAACGCCGCACAATGCCGTGCTGCGCTTCCAGGTGCTCGGACCAGTCCAGGCCTGGCGCGACGAGCAGCTGCTCGCGCTGGGTTCACCGCAACAGCAGGCCGTGCTGACCGCTCTCCTGCTCCACCAGGGACGGCCGGTGACCACCCAGGAGCTGGTGGACGGCCTGTGGGGCGACCGTCCGCCGCCGCAGGCGGTGGCCGCCCTGCGCACCTATATCTCGCGACTGCGATCCGTCATCGAGCCGGGCCGCGAGGTCCGCGCACCCGCCGAACTGCTGATTTCGGTGCGAGACGGATATGCGCTGCGAATTCCGGACGAATCACTCGATCTCTCGATCTTCAATTCCCGTACCGCCGAAGCCCTGCAGGCGCGGCAGAGTGGCGGGACCGAGAAGGCGCACCACCTGCTCACCGCCGCGCTGGAGCTGTGGAGTGGTCAGCCCCTGGCGGGGATCCCGGGTCCGTACGCGGAGTCGCAGCGCCAACGGCTGATCGAGCACCAGGTGACCGCACTGGAGGATCGCGGCGCCGCGGCGCTGGAGATCGGACTGCACACCGAAATCGTCTCCGAGCTGAAATACCTCTCCTCGGAACACCCGCTGCGCGAACGCCTGCGCGAACTGCTGATGCTCGCGCTCTACCGGTGCGGGCGCCAGGCCGAGGCGTTGAGCGTCTACTCGACGACGCGCAAACTGCTGATCGACGAGCTCGGCGTCGAGCCGGGGGTGAGCCTGGCCGCGATGCACTCGCGGATCCTGTCCGCCGACCCCGCCCTGATGAGCCGCACGCCCGACACCGCGAGTCCCAGCGTCGAGGCGGGCGCGACCGCCTCGCCGGCCCCGCCGGCCCAGCTGCCGGCCGACGTCTCCGACTTCGCCGGCCGCCAGTCGCTGGTGCTGGACCTGCGCGAGCTGCTGGCGCGCGCCTCGGGGCAGGCGGTGGTGGTGACCTCGCTGGCCGGTATCGGCGGCGTCGGCAAGACCACCCTGGCGGTGCACGTCGCGCACAGCGTGCGCGCCGAGTTCCCGGACGGGCAGCTCTACGTCGACCTGCGCGGCGTCAGCGCCACCCCCGCCGACCCGGCCGTGGTGCTCGGTGACTTCCTCTTCGCGCTCGGCGTCGAGGAGGCGCCCGAGTCCTTCGAGCAGCGGGTCGCGATGTACCGCTCGATGCTGGCCGAGCGGCGGATGCTGATCATGCTCGACAACGCCCGCGACGCGCAGCAGATCATGCCGCTGATCCCGGGCGTGGCCGGCTGCGCGGTGCTGGCGACCAGTCGCTCGCGGCTCGCCGGCATCCCCGGCGCGCACCTGTTCGACGTCGAGGAGCTGACGCCGCAGGAGGCGCTGGAGCTGTTCGGGGCGGTCGCCGGGCACCACCGGGTGCAGAGCGAGCCGGAGGCGGCGCTGGCCGTGGTGACCGCCTGCGGCTTCCTGCCGCTGGCGGTGCGGATCGCGGCCGCGCGCCTGGCCACCCGCCCGCGCTGGACGGTCGCGGACCTGGCCCGGCGGTTAGCGGACCAGCGGCGTCGTCTGGACGAGCTGCAGCTGGGCAACCTGGCGGTGGAGACCACCCTGGGCCTGGGCTACGGGCAGCTCAGCCCCGAGGAGGCCCGGGCCTTCCGGCTGCTCGCCCTGGTGGACAGCCCCGACCTGCCGCTGGCCGCGGTGGCCGCGCTGCTGGGCGTCGGGCAGGACCGGGCCGAGGTGCTGGCGGAGGCACTGGTCGAGGCCAACATGCTGGAGTGCTTCACCCCCGGCCGCTACCGCTACCACGACCTGCTGCGGCTCTTCGCCCAGAAGCAGCGCGAGAAGCTCGGCGACCTGGCGGACACCCAGGCCGCGCTGCTGCGCCTGCTGGCGCTGCTGGTGGCGACCGTGCGCAACGTGGCGCAGCTGCTGGAGCCCGACGACCTGCCGATCGAGCCGCTGCAGCTGCCGACCCTCCCCGAGCGGGCCATGGTCAGCGCGGACGCGGCGCGCAGCTGGCTGCGCTCCGAGCTGAGCCTGGTGCTCAGCGCCGTCGAGGAGTCGATCCAGGGCGAGCCCGCGCTGCTGCGCCGCGCGGTGGACCTGCTGATCACCCTCAACACGCTGGTGGAGGAGCCGAACCACGCGCAGCGGATCCGCCGGATCCTGACCGCGGCGGCCAGCGCCGCGACCGCCTGCGACGACCTGGAGGCGCTGGCGCGGGTGCGCTACGCGCTGGGCTTCGTGGCCTACCTGACCGGGGAGTTCCCCGAGGCGGAGCAGTCCCTGCAGTCCTCGCTGAGCCTGCTGGGCACCCAGACGCCCGCGCTGCGCTCGGCGGTGAACAGCCTGCTCGGCACCGTCCTGGCCACCACCAGCCGGCCCGCCGAGGCGCTGCCGGTGCTGGAGGAGGCGCGCGACCTGTCGATCGCGCTGGCCGCGATGGGCAGCGCCGCCCGCACCCAGGGCAACATCGCCCGGGTGCACCTGCGGCTGGAGCAGTGGCAGGACGCGGTCGACTCGGCGAGCTCGGCGGTCGCCACCGCCCGGGCCTCGGGCAACCGCCGCTGCCTGGCCGACACGATGTACCAGCTGGGCATCGTGCTGCGCACCACCGGATCGTCCTCGCAGGCCGCCGAGCAGCTGCGCGAGGCCTACGTGCTCTACCGCGACGAGCAGCAACGGCTCTGGGAGGGGCTCGCGCTGGCGCGGCTGGCCGGTTGCCTGCTGGTGGACGGGCTGCTGTCCGAGGCGGCCGAGGCCGCGCAGGAGGCGGTCACCATCTCGCGCGAGATGGACGCCGCCTACTGCCAGGGACTGGCGAACGCCGCGCTCGGCGAGGCGCTGCTGCGACTGGGCCGTTCCCAGCGCGCGCGGACCTGTCTGGACGAGGCGTACGAGATCTTCACGCGGCTCGGTGTGCCCGAGGCCCAAGCCGTGCGGAGCCTCATCGACACGTGGCACACCGAGCCCTCGACCACCCCTGCGCCGTAACCGCCGGACTCCCCCCGCGCGATCGCCGGTCCCCCCGACCCGCGTCCCGCCGTCCCGGCGTTCCCCCGCACCCCCGTGCTCGGAAAGCGCGCTTCCCCCCGGAAGAGTGGTGTCCCCCGCAGCCCCCCGGCTGCGGGAGCACCATCTCTGCGCTTCCCCGGCGCTGAGTGAACTCTGGCACCCGCTGATTGACGTTCGATAAACGGCCCCCCGGCGGGCCCGCGCCGGCACCCGGCGGACCCCGGCGGACCCTCGCGCCGCGCCACCCCGCGCGCCACGCGGGCGCGCACCAGGAGGTCGCACCACCCCCGCCCGCCCCGCTGTGCTTCCACGCCTCGTGCGTATTCATGCCACCGGGCACGAGTTGGCCAAAAACGCACTCCACACCGTGGTGATCGCGCATATTCTCAGAGGCCAGGCGGTACACGCGGCACCTGCCGGGGAACCAGGCAGGCCACGGCACGGGAACGGACGGAGCGGGCGAGGGCTCCACAGGGCAGGGCCAGGCAGGCCGGCAGGCGCAGTGCGGGACACCAGAGCTGGCGCGACGGCCGTCGCGGGGCCGGTGGCCAGGTGGGAAAGGTGCCTCTCAAACGTGACGACGGGACAGATATCGGACCCCGCGCGGGGCAGCACACCGCCCAGCGGTGGCCCCCCGTCGGCCGCCCGCGGCCGGAGCGCCGAACGGGTCCTGCAGGCGGTGGCCTTCGACGCGATCGGCTCCCGCTACGGTGAGGCGTTTCCCGCCAAGTCCGGCCAGCTCGCGGCCGGTCGCCGGCTGCTGGCGGAACTGCCGGCCGGCTCCCCGGTGCTGGACATCGGCTGCGGCACCGGAGAGCCCACCCTGCGCCAGCTGACCGCCGGCGGCCTGCGGGTGACCGCCGTCGACCTCTCCGACGGCATGCTGGAACTCGCCCGCGCCACCGTGCCCTCGGCCGCCGGCCACCACCGCATCGACCTGTACGACCTGGCCACCGAGCGCGCCGCATCGGCCTGGGGGCTGCCCGCGCTGGGCCCGGCGGGCGCGGGCACCTTCGCCGCCGCCACCGCCTTCTTCTCGCTCATCATGCTGCCGCAGGCCGAGATCCCGGTGGCGCTGGAGCGGATCCGGACCCTGCTGCGGCCCGGCGGGGTGCTGGTGCTGGGCATGGTCGAGGCCGACCTCGACGCCTACCCGATGGAGTTCCTGGGCCGGCCGGTCCGGATCAGCGGGTTCCTGCGCGAGGAGCTGACCGAGACGCTGCGCCGGGTCGGCTTCAGCGTCGAGGCGCTGAACGGCCGGCCGTACGCGCCCGCGTGCACCGCGCTGCCGCCGGAGGAGCAGCTCTTCCTGCACTGTCGCCGGGTCAGCCGACGCAGCCGCAGCGGGCGGGCCCGGCGCGGTGACCGGAGCGCTCCGGTCCGGACTCCGAGAATTCTTCCGTCCAACTGAACCACAGCGCCTGTTCCCCCGTACCACGTGACAACCTGACGTACGCCCTCCTCCGACCAGTAAGAACGGGCAGCCGTGCGCGACCTTCCCTCTCCCCAGGCCGGCCGGCCGCCCGCCGTCGCGGTGCAGCGCCGGTCCTCGCCCACGCCCCGGACGTCCACCGAGAACACCCTGCCCGCCACCACCGGCGGCCCGGGCTCCGCCGCGCCGCCGCTGAACCTGCGGGTCCGTCAGGCCCTGACCGAGCGGATGGCCTACCTCAACAACGCCACCCGGCTGATCAACCGCAGCCTGGACCCGGCCGGCACCGTCCGCAGCCTGGCCAAGGTGCTGGTGCCGGCGCTGGCGGACGCCGCCCTGGTGCACCTGCGCGAGCCCGTCCCGCCCGGCGAGCGCGAGCGGGGCCGCGGGCCGGCGCTGCGCCTGCACCGCGCGGCGGGCACCAGGCTGGGCGCCGCCCGACGCACCGTCACCCCGCGCCCGGACGGCGCGGTCGCCCAGGCGCTGCGCCAGCCGGGGCCGTGCGGGCCGGTGGCGCTGGCCACCGCCGCGGGCGAACGGCTGCGCCCGCTCTTCGCCGAGCTCTACGGCGCCCGCGCGCTGGCCGGCCTGGCGCACGGCACCGCGCTGCTCGCGCTGCCGCTGCACGGGCGCGAGAAGGCGGTGCTGGGCCTGCTGGTGCTGATCCGCCGCCCCTACGAGCAGCGCGGCTCGGGCCCGCGGGCCGGCGAGGTGCGGCCCGCGCACTGCGGTCCCAGCAGCTACCGCAGCCCCGGCGAGAGTGACGGCAAGGAGCCGGCCCGCTTCGATCCGGCCGACGCCCAGACCGCCGCCCACCTGGCCACGCTCGCCGGCCTCGCGGTCGACACCGCCCAGCGCTACACCCGCGAGTCGGAGATCGCCGGCGAGCTGCAGCGCAGCATGCTGCCCGCCCACCTGCCGCAGCCGCACGGGGTCCGGCTCGCCCACCGCTACCTGCCCGGGGAGAGCGAGACCCAGGTCGGCGGCGACTGGTACGACGCGATCCCGCTGCCCGGCAACCGGGTGGCGCTGATCGTCGGCGACGTGATGGGCCACTCCCTCACCTCCGCCGCGATCATGGGCCAACTGCGCACCAGCGCCCAGACGCTGGCCGCCCTGGACCTGCCGCCGCACGAGGTGCTCTACCACCTGGACGAGCAGGCCATGCGGCTGGGGCGCGAACAGCACCTGGCCACCTGCGTCTTCGCGGTCTACGACCCGATCGCCAACCGGATCGTGGTGGCCAACGCCGGCCACATGCCGCCCGCGCTGATCCACCCGGACGGGCGGGCCGAGCTGCTGGACCTGCCGGCCGGCGCGCCGATCGGCGTGGGCGGGGTCGACTTCACCTCCACCGAGCTGGCCGCCCCGCCCGGCTCGGCGCTGCTGCTCTTCACCGACGGGCTGGTGGAGTCCCGCCGGCGCCCGATCAGCACGGGCCTGGAGCGGCTGCGCGAGCGGCTCTCGCACGCCCATCAGCACTCCCCCGAGCAGCTGTGCCAGGAGGCGCTGCGGATCCTGCCGCCGGGCGAGCGCGGCGACGACATCGCACTGCTGGCCGCCGCCTTCGACGGCATCCCGGCCGAGGACGTCGCGTACTGGTTCCTGCAGCCGCGGCACGAGACGCCCGGGCGGGCGCGCCGGCTGGCCGGGCACGCGCTGCGCCGCTGGGGGCTGGAGGAGCTCACCGAGAACACCGAGTTGATGGTCAGCGAGCTGGTCACCAACGCGATCCAGCACGCCACCCGGCCGGTGACGCTGCGGCTGGTGCGCACCTCGGTGCTGCGCTGCGAGGTGGGCGACGACAGCCCGCAGCTGCCGCGCCGGCGCCGGGCCGGCCCGCAGGACGAGCGCGGGCGCGGGCTGCACCTGGTGGCCAAGTGCTCGGAGCGGTGGGGTTCGACCCGGCTGGGCGGCGGCAAGGTGGTCTGGTTCGAGCAGCGGCTGCCGCTGGTCGCGGCTCTGTAGCCGCGGCCCGCGGGGGGCGCTCCGGGCGTCCTGTGGGCGGACTTGAGCGCGGTGTGGACGATGGTGCCCGCAGGGCGGGCCCCACCAGGCGCCCCCGGGGGCGCCGGCTGCGTGTCCTGGGAGGTGTCCCGGCGGTTCACCAGCGCGAGTGGCGAGTGCCACCAGCACCGACCGAAAGGACGACCCTCCGATGGACACCCCACGGCTGTGGCTGCGGCACGAGGCGCGCGGCACCGAGCGGCGGGCCCCGATCGTGCCCGCCGACGCCCGACGCCTGGTCGAGCAGGGCATCGAGCTCACCGTCGAGGAATCCCCGCAGCGGATCTTCCCGCTCGCCGACTACACCGCGGTCGGCTGCCGCACCGCGCCGGCCGGCTCCTGGGTGCGCGCGCCGCGTGACCAGTACATCCTCGGCCTCAAGGAACTTCCCGACGAGCCGGCCGAGTTGACCAACCGGCACATCTTCTTCGGGCACGCCTACAAGGGCCAGTCGGGCAGTGCGGAGCTGCTGGGCCGGTTCGCGGCCGGCGGCGGCGCGCTGCTGGACCTGGAGTACCTGGTGGACGAGGCGGGCCGGCGGCTGGCGGCGTTCGGCTACTGGGCCGGCTACGTGGGCGCGGCGCTCGCCGTGCTGCACGCGCGCGGGGTCCTGGGCGTGCCGCTGCAGCCCAGCGGCAAGGCGGAGTTGGACGCGGCGCTGCGCGACTCGCGGACCACCGGCGAGTACCGCGCACTGGTCGTCGGCGCGCTCGGGCGGTGCGGGCGCGGGGCGCGCGACGCCCTGGAGGTCGCCGGCCTCACCCCGACCTGCTGGGACCAGGCGGAGACCCGCGAGCTGGACCGCGCGGCACTGCTGGAGCACGACCTGCTGGTCAACACCGTGCTCACCACCCGCCCCATCCCGCCGTTCCTGCGGCCCGAGGACCTGGCCGACCCGGCCCGGCGGCTCTCGGTGGTCTGCGACGTCACCTGCGACGTCACCTCCGACTGCAACGTGCTGCCGATCTACCGGGAGATCACCCAGTGGGACCGCCCGGTCCACGCGTTGGGCCCGGCCGGACACCCGCTGGACCTGATCGCCATCGACAACCTCCCCTCGCTGCTGCCGGCCGAGGCCAGCGCGGCCTTCTCCGCCGAGCTGGCCCCGCAGCTGCTGACCCTGGGCGACCCGGCCGGGCCCTGGCAGCGCTGCCTGACCACCTACCAGCAAGCAAGCCTCGCCGACGCCCTGGAGGGCAGCCATGCCTGAGTCGATATCCGTTCCCGCCGCGCGCACCGGCGCCGTCCCCGGGCAACCGGCCGCCGCCAGCGGCACCGTGCACTGGGTCGGGGTCGGGCTCTCCACCGGCAGCACCGGACTGGGCCTGCTCTGCGACCAGGCCCGCCGGGTGGTCCTCTGGGGTCGCACCGAGCAGCGGGCCACCGAGCGGCTGGCGGCGCTCGGCCTGACCGGGCGTGCCGAGCCGCGGGCGCTGGAGCCCGGCGCGCTGGCCGGCGAGGTGCGCGCCGGTGACGTGGTCGTCTCGATGCTGCCCGCCGACCGGCACGGCGAGTTGCTGCGGCTGTGCGTCGAGCGCGGTGCGCACTTCGCCTGTTCGAGCTACGTCTCGCCGGCGATCCTGGCCGAGAGCGAGGACGCCGCGCGGGCGGGCCTGGTGGTGCTCACCGAGGCCGGGCTGGACCCGGGCATCGACCACCTGCTGGCGCACCGGCTGGTCGCGCTGGGCACCGAGGCGCTCGGCGAGGGGCCCGCCCAGGCCGACTTCACCTCGTACTGCGGCGGCGTGCCGGCGGTGCCCAACGACTTCACCTACCGGTTCAGTTGGGCGCCGCGCGGGGTGCTCACCGCGCTGGGATCGCCGGCCCGCTACCTGGAGAACGGCGAGCCGCTGAGCGTGCCGCACCCGTGGCAGGCGACCCGGCCGCTGATCCTGGCGGGCGAGCGGTTCGAGGTCTACCCCAACCGCGACAGCGTGCCGTTCGTCGAGCAGTACGGCTTCCCGTCCGCCTGGCAGCGCGAGACCTTCGTGCGCGGCACCCTGCGGCTGGCCGGCTGGCAGGCCGCCTGGGAGCAGGTCTTCGACACCGTGCGCAGCGGTGACGCCGAGCGGATCACCGCGCTGGCCGACGAGTTGGCGCAGCGCTACCCCACCACCGCGACCGACCTGGACCGGGTGGTGCTCACCGTGGCGCTGCGGCTGCGCACGCCGCAGGGGGCGAGCTGGTCGGGCACGTACCTGCTCGACCTGGTCGGCGACGAGCGGGAGAGCGCGATGGCCCGCTGCGTCTCGGTGCCGCTGGCCCTGGGGGTGGGCCGGATCCTGGCCGGCGCGCTGCCGGCCGGCCTGCACCGGGCGGTCCGCGAGGAGAAGGAAGTCGAGCACTGGCTGGCGCAGTTGGCCGAGTACGGGCTGACCGCCGAGCTGAGCACCGGCTTCTGAGGCCGCCGGGCGCCCGCCGGCCACCCCCGGCGGGCGCCCAGGGCCTCTCCGGGCGAGGTCCTACTCCACCAGGCGCACCGGCAGGTCGCCGAGCACCGCGCGCAGCGAGTGCGCGAAGCGGTCGTACTCCTCGGCGCGGGCCGAGCCGGGCCGGGTGGCCAGGCCGATCCGGCGCCCCGGGGCGGGCTCCGCGAAGTGGGCGGCGGCCAGCCGGTCGGTGCGCCCGGCCTCCACCTCCAGCGCGGTCGCCGGCAGCAGGGTGACGCCCAGTCCGCCGGCCACCAGCTGGACCAGGGTGGAGAGTCCGGCCGCCCGGGTGGACCCGCCGCCGGCCTCGGCGCCGACCTCGCGACACAGGTCGAGGGCCTGGTCGCGCAGGCAGTGGCCCTCCTCCAGCAGCAGCACGTCCAGGTCGAGCAGGGCGTCGCGCGGCACGTCGGTGCGCCCGGCCAGCGGGTGCTCGGGCCCGGTGACCAGGACGAAGTCCTCGTCGAAGAGCGGGATGTCGCGGGTGGGCGAGGTGCCGCCGGCCGGCAGCGCGAGCAGCAGCAGGTCGAGCCGTCCGGCCGCCAGGCCCTCCAGCAGCGAGGGGGTGCGCTCCTCGTGGACGTGCAGTTCGAGGTCGGGGTAGCTCTCGCGGACCAGCCGCAGCACGGTGGGCAGCAGGTAGGGCGCCACGGTGGGGATCAGCCCCAGGTGCAGCGGCCCGGTGAACGGGCGGCGGGCCGCCTCGACCTCCTCGGTCAGGTCGTGCAGCGAGGCCAGCACCCGGCGGGCGTGCCGGGCCACCCGCTCCCCCAGCGGTGTGATGATGACCCGGCGTGTCGTACGCTCCACCAACTGCACCCCGAGTGACTCCTCGAGTGCGGCGAGCGCGCCGGAGAGCGCGGGCTGGCTGGTGCCGACCGCCGTCGCGGCCTCCCGGAAGTGCCGGTGCTCGGCGAGCGCGACGAAGGCGCGCAGCTGGGCCACGCTGGGGGTGCGCGGGGCGCCGGCGCGGGCCTGGGCGAGGACGGCGGGCTTCGGGGGCCTGGGCGGCCTAGCTGGGGTACTGATAACTATCTCCGATCAGATGGATCCAGTGTAGCTATTTCACTGATCAGTGGGTGTCGTGTCACTGTGGATCACGTCGGGAAACGTCGAACCATAGGCAATCCGGACATAATGCCCTCACTTTCCACACCCAGGAGAAGCGATCGTGCTCACCATTGGTGACAAGTTCCCCGAGTTCGAGCTCAAGGCCTGCGTCGACCTCGACGCCGCGAACGCCTTCGCCGACATCGACCACAAGACCTACGAGGGCAAGTGGAAGATCGTCTTCTTCTGGCCCATGGACTTCACCTTCGTCTGTCCCACCGAGATCGCCGCGTTCGGCAAGCTGAACGAGGAGTTCGCCGACCGCGACGCGCAGATCCTGGGCGTCTCCGGTGACTCCGAGTTCGTGCACCACGCCTGGCGCAAGGACCACGCCGACCTGCGTGACCTGCCCTTCCCGATGCTGGCCGACGTCAAGCACGACCTGATGCGCGCCTGTGGCGTCGAGGCCGCCGACGGCACCGCCCAGCGCGCCGTCTTCATCGTGGACCCGAACAACGAGATCCAGTTCACCATGGTGACCGCCGGCTCGGTGGGCCGGAACCCCAAGGAGGTCCTGCGGGTGCTGGACGCCCTGCAGACCGACGAGCTGTGCCCGTGCAACTGGACCAAGGGCGAGGCCACCCTGGACGCCGGCGCCCTGCTGGCCGGCTGACCCCGATGGCACTGGACGAACTGAAGGCCGCCCTGCCCGAGTACGCCAAGGACCTCAAGCTCAACCTGAGCGGCGTCATCGGCAACTCGGACCTGCCCGCCCAGCAGCTCTGGGGCACCGTGCTCTCCTGCGCGATGGCCACCGGCAGCCGCGCGGTGCTGCGCGAGCTGGAGCCGCAGGCCAAGGAGATCCTCTCCGAGCAGGCGTACACCGCCGCCAAGGCGGCCGCGGCCGTGATGGCGATGAACAACGTCTACTACCGGACCCTGCACCTGCTCTCCGACAAGGAGTACGGCTCGCTGCGGACCGGCCTGCGGATGAACGTGATCGGCAACCCGGGCGTCGAGAAGGTCGACTTCGAGCTCTGGAGCTTCGCGGTCTCCGCGATCAACGGCTGCGGCCAGTGCCTCGACTCGCACGAGCAGGTCCTGCGCAAGGCCGGGGTCGACCGGGAGACCGTGCAGGCGGCCGCGAAGATCGCCGCCGTGGTGCAGGCGGTCGCCGCCGTCCTGGACGCCGAGGCCGCGCTGGCCTGAGCGCGCACGGGCTAACCCAGGGGCCTGCGCCCACCCGCCGAGGGTGGGCGCAGGCCCCTGAGCACGTCCAGCCCCGCCACCGTCTCCGCGCCGAAGACCAGCGCGGCGCGCGGGGCGGTGCGCAGCCGCAGCATCTCGTAGAGCACGTCCGCGAACGGCTGCACCGCCAGCGCCTGGGCCACCGCGCCGGCCTCGCCCCGCTCGCCGTGCTCGCTCAGGTGCGCCAGGTCGCGCAGCATCGAGCGGCAGCGCACGTACGCCTGGGCCCGGCCGCGCTCCAGCACCGGGCGGTCCAGGCCGAAGATCCGGATCGTCTCGTCGCCCTTGGCGGTGCGGGCCCGGTAGGAGCCGGTGCCCAGCACCAGGTCGAGGTGGTCGGCCGGCTCGTCGGCGGTGGGGTCGATCAGCAGCGGCCGCCCGAGCGGGTCGGTCGGGTAGAGGTCGCGCTTCTGGTTGCTGTTGCAGAACGAGCAGGCCCAGAGGTGGTTCAGCCAGTCGAAGGCGCGCAGCGGGGCCAGCGCGATCGGCTGGAAGTGGTCGATGCTGGTGCCCTCGCTGTCCCCGCAGTACATGCAGCGCGAGAGCCCCGCGGACATCTCCACCAGGTGCGTGCGCAGGTCGCGGCGCACGGTACGGGCCTCGCGCCACTGCTCGCGGGCGCCGCCGCGCTCGGCCAGCCGCTCGGTGCGCGCGGCCAGCCGGGCGGTCAGCTCCTCGGGTAACGGACCGCGCTGCAGCGGGATCATCGCGGGCGTCCCAGCCGGGCGGAGACCTCGTCGACCCGGGCGGAGAGCGAGCTCATCAGGCGGTCGGTCAGCTCCTGGTACTCGGCGAGTTCCTCGTCGGTGGAGTCGCCGGCCAGCACCCGGCCCTCCAGGTCGCCGATCCGGCGCCGGGCCTCCTCCGCCCGGGCGGAGTACGGGGACTCCAGGCCGAAGAGCTCGGAGAGCACCGCGTCGTCGCCGCTGCCGTAGACGATCCGGCGGTAGAGGCCCTCGCCGACGGACTGCGGCGGGAAGTCCTCGTCGACGCCGGCGATCCGGATCAGGCCACCGGGGTCGGCCGCCTGGCAGATGTACGGACTGTGGGTCGAGACGATGAACTGCACGCGCGGGAAGTGCGCCTTGAGCCAGGGGCCGATCCGCTGCTGCCAGCTGACGTGCAGGTGGGCGTCGACCTCGTCGATCAGCACCACGCCGGGCAGCGTGACCGCCCCGTCGGCGTCCTGCGGCAGGACGCCGTAGCAGGACTGGAACTGGCGGACCAGGTCGAGGACCAGGGCGGCCACCGTGCGGTAGCCGTCGCTCAGCTCGCGCAGCGGGAAGTCGGGCCCGTCGACGTTCTGCTCCCCGCGGCGGCCTCGGCGGACCCAGAGGCCGTCCGAGTCGACCTTGGAGACCGTGAAGCCGTCCGGCAGCAGGCCGTCCGAGAGCAGGTGGGTCACCACGTCCAGCGCCTCCTGGGCGCCGGGGCGGCCCTCCAGGCGGCGCACGTGCTGGTCGACCAGCCAGGAGACGCCCTCGGCCAGCGAGGCCTCCTCGTGGAAGAGCGTGGCGAGCCGGCCCACCGGTCCGGCCGAGAGCATCAGACGCTGACTCTCACCGGCCCCGCCGAGCAGCCGGCGGAAGGGACCGTAGCCGGCGAAGAACCAGCCGCGCGGGTTCTCGGCCCACGGTCCGCGCTCGGGGCTGGCCGAGCCCAGCGGGGTCAGCGTGGGGCGCAGCGCACCGAGCGGGAAGGGCGGGCTCTCGCGCGGCAGGGTCCACTCCAGGCCGAGCTTGAGGTCGTACTTGGGCGCCTTGCCGCTGCCGGCCAGCTTGTCCACCGACCAGTCGGGGCGCACGAACGCCTGCACCCAGCCGGTCCGCTCGCCCGCGGTGACCCAGCCGGAGAAGTCGCTGACCAGGCTGCGGGCCACCGAGGGGCCGCCGAGCGCCAGCGCCAGCGCGCGCAGCAGCGTGGTCTTTCCGGCGCCGTTGCGCCCGGCCAGGACCGTCCAGCCGGCCTGCGGGAGCTCCAGCTGCCGCACCTCGCGGGCCGGCGAGAAGCCCCGGATGCCCGAGATGCCCAGCCTGGTCACATACATGACGCCATGTTAGGAGAGGGCGGCCCGCTCTGGGGAGTGGTCGGCGGCAACCGCCTCGTGCGCGGCCCCCTCCGCGGCGGCCACCTGGGCCGCCTCCAGCGCGTTGAACACCTCGTGCCCGGCGGCGTTGCGCTGGCGCAGGTAGCCGACCACGGTGTTGGTGACCGCGATCAGCGGGACCGCCACGATGGCGCCGCCGATGCCGCCGATGATCGATCCCGAGGCCACCCCCAGCACCACGCCCAGCGGGTGCACCCGCACCGCGCGGCCCAGGATCAGCGGTTGCAGCAGGTGTCCCTCGATCTGCTGCACCGCGATCAGCACCACCAGCACCATCACCGGGGTGTAGATGCTGTGGCTGGTCACCAGGGCCACCAGCACCGCCAGCGCGCCGGTGACCAGCGCCCCGACCAGCGGCACGAAGGCCCCCAGGAAGATGAGCACCGCCAGCGGCATCGCCAGCGGCACCCCGAGCAGCTGGATCCCGATGCCGATGCAGAGCGCGTCGATGAAGGCGACGAAGACGGTGCCGCGCACGTAGGCGGTCAGCGTCGCCCAGGCCTTGGGGCCGGCCCCGGCCATCGCGTACCGGGACTGCCGGGGCAGGCCGCGCAGCACCCAGCTCCAGATCCGCGCGCCGTCGTAGAGCAGGAAGTAGGTGGTGAAGGCGGCCAGCAGGACGCCGGTCACCACCTCGATGACGATGCTCACGCCGGTGAAGCCCAGCGAGGTGATCTGCTCGGTGTTGCTGCCGATCGCCAGCTGGACCTGCTTGGTGAAGTCGGTCAGCTGCTGCGGCGTCAGGTGCATCGGCCCCTTGAGCAGCCAGTCGTGCAGGGTGCCCACGCCGTCCTGGGCCTGCTTGGAGACGTCGGAGATGTGGGTGGTCACCTGCCAGACGACGAACCAGCCGACCAGCCCGATCCCGGCGAGCCCGGTCAGGAAGGTGCCGGCGGCGGCTATCGCGCGCGGCACGCCGTGCCGGCGCAGCCAGGAGACCGCCGGCTCCAGCAGGGCGGAGATCAGCACGCCGGCCAGCAGCGCGAAGGCGACCAGCCGGAGCATGTCGACCACGTAGAAGATCACGTAGAGCGCGGCACCGAGCAGCAGCAGCCGCCAGATGGACTCGGCGGCCACCCGCAGGCCCCACGGCACCGCCTCGGCCGGGGTGGCCGCGCGCGGGTAGGGGTCCCGGCGCGCCAGCTCGGCGAGCACGGGCGGGGCGGGGGTGGTCGGGACGGCGGCGGTGGGGGCGGGGGCGGCGGCGGGCGAGGGCGCGGGCGCGGCGGTGTCGACGGCGGCGGGGACGGGGGCCGGGGCGGTGGTGGCGGGCGCGGACGTG
>NZ_BAAALF010000110.1:0-27587 GCF_039528135.1 Kitasatospora nipponensis
CGTGCGGCACCTCTCCTCCCCTGCGTCCGGGAGGTGCCGCGCGCGGTCAGCCGCCGGCCGGCGCGCTGTCGACCAGCGCACTGCCGGTCGGTTCGCTGCCGGCCCGTTCGCCGCCGGCCACCTCGGTGCTCACCCGGCGGACCGTCAGGGTGCGGATCGAGCGGTTGGTGAGGGCGGCGGCCGTCGCCAGCACGATCAGCGCGGTGGCGGCGAGCAGCGTGGGCCGGGCCCCGAAGCGCTGGGCCAGCGGGCCCGCGGTCATCTCGCCCAGCGGCAGGGCCAGGAACGAGCCGAGCGCGTCGAAGGAGTAGACCCGGGCCAGGCGGTCGGCGGGCACGTTCTGCTGCAACGAGAGGTCCCAGGCGACGCCGAACTGCTCCATCGCGAAGCCGCAGACGAACATCACGACGGTCAGCGACAGCACGCCCGGCGACTGCGCCAGGGTCAGCACCGGCAGCGCCTCGAAGAAGACCGCCAGCACGCCCAGCAGCAGGGCCCGGCGCACCCGCCAGCGGGCCAGCAGCAGTCCGGCCGCCGCCGCACCCGCCATCTGCGCGCCCAGCGCGAAGCCCCAGGCGGTGCGGCCCATGGTGGCGTCGGCGATGCCGGGGCCGATCACCTGCACCGAGCCGGAGACCGCCGCGTTCACCACCATGAACTGCAGCACCACCACCCAGACCCAGCTGCGACTGGTGAACTCCCGCCAGCCCTCACGCAGTTCGGCCAGCGCGCCGGCGATCGCCCCGACCTGCGGGGCGCCCGGCGCGACGGGCTCGGCGGCGTGCGCGGCCCGGGTCGGCGCGGCCACGCGGACCGCCAGGTAGCAGAGGCCGGCCGCCAGCAGCCCGAGCGAGTCCACCGCGAGCGCCCAGCCCGGGCCGACCGCCGCGGCGAGCAGCCCGCCGACCGAACTCCCGGCGATGATGCCGATGTTGACGCCCATCCGGGCCAGCGCGTTGGCCTGCTGCAGCTCGCCCTCGGGGACGGTCTGCGGCAGCAGGGCGGCCGCCGCCGGCAACGAGAGGGCCGCCAGCACGCCGTTGACCAGGCTGAGCCCGACCAGCAGCGGCATCGAGGCGAAGCCACCCAGCACCGCGAGCGCCAACACCCCCTGCACCAGGGCCGAGCCGATCGCCGAGCCCTGGAGGATCAGCGCCCGGCGCACCCGGTCGGCCAGGACGCCGCCGAAGAGCAGCGCCGCGACGTTGGCCAGCGAGCGGGCGCCGACCACGATGCCCAGGTCGGTCAGCGAACCGGTCAGGTCCAGCACCGCGAACGAAAGCGCCACCGGTGCCATCGAGTTGGCCAGCACCGCGCAGGCGCGGCCGGTGGCCAGGAAGCGGAAGTCCCGCCGGCGCAGCGGGGCGAGGGTGGTACTCATCGGACATCCTTTGGTTGCGGGCGCTTCTCGCGCTCCGGCTCGTCGCGTTCCATCTGGAAGAGCACCAGGGTGGCGGCCACCCGGACCGTGTCCGGGGTGTGCGGGCGCTGCGCCGCGTCGTGCAGCAGATCGCCCAACTCGCCCGCCAGTCGCATCGCCCGGCGGTAGACCTCGGGGTCCACCCAGAGCTCGGCGTCGGTCGTGGCGCCCGGCGCGCCCACCAGGCGGTGCGCGGTGCGCCGGCGCAGCTCCTGCGCCAGCACCTCGGCCAGCAGCCGGTGCTCCTCCCCGGTGGTCGCGGAGATCCGGTCGCCGCTCTGCGGGTCGTGCCGGTAGCGCTTGGCCAGTCCGCCGCGCACCGCCACCTCCTCGGCGAGCTCCAGCAGGCCGACCGCGTGCAGCCGGCGCAGGTGGTAGCTGATGTTGGCCTGGCTCTCGCCCAGCTCGCGCGCCGCCTCGGCGGCGCTCATCGCCTGGTTGGTGAGCAGGGAGAGCAGGCGCAGGCGCAGGGGGTGGGCGAGGGCGCGCAGCCCCTCGGTGACGCCGCCCGGTTCGTCGTCGGCCATGCGGACAGCCTGGCAGTGACCTTGCGCCACTGTCAAAGACTTATTTGGAGGTCGCCTCGACCGGCTGACGTCAGGTCAGCCCCCGCCCAGCCGGCGGACCAGCGCGGTCACCACCACGGCGAGGGCCACCACCAGCAGGAACGGCGCGCGCCGCCAGAGCGCGAGGCCGGCGGCGGCCAGGCCGGCGGCGCGGGCGTCCAGGGTCAGCCCGCCGTGCGGGCCGCCGAAGGTCTGCAGGGCGGTGAGCGCGGCGAGCAGGGCCACCGGGATCAGCGCCGCCCAGCGCTGGACGGCCGGGCGGGCCAGCAGGCGGGCGGGCACGCTGAGGCCGGCCAGCTTGAAGCCGTAGCAGCCGGCGGCGGTGGCGAGGATCGCGATCCAGGTGTTCACCGGTCCTCGCCCTCGCCGCCGCCATCGTCGCCGCTCTGGCTCCGAACGTCGGGCGGGCCGACGTCCGGCGACGGGCCGCCGCCGAGCTGCCGGGTCGCGGCGAGCACGATCGGCACCGCCGCGATCGCCAGCAGCACCGGCACCCCGGTCGGCAGCACCGTGGCGGCGGCGAGCGCGAGCAGCGCGCCCAGGGCCGCCACCCGCAGCTCGGTGGCCCCCTCGCGCAGCCGCGGCGCCAGCAGCGCCAGGAAGACCGCCGGACCGGCCGCGTCCAGACCGTACGCGGCCGGATCGCCCAGCGCGTCCGCGCCGAGCGCGCCCAGCAGCGTGCAGAGGTTCCAGACCGCGAAGAGCGTCACCCCGGTGACGGCGAAGCCCAGCCGGGCCGGACGCCGGGCGGTGCGGGTCAGCGCCACCGCCGCGGTCTCGTCGATCACCAGCTGCGCGGCCAGCGGCCGCAGGGCCCGCGGCACCGCCAGCCGCTCGCTCAGCCGCAGGCCGTAGAACGCGTTGCGGACGCCGAGGAAGAGCGCACCGACCACCGCCGGGAGCAGCGCGCCACCGGCCGCCAGCGCGCCGACCAGGGCGAACTGCGAGGCGCCGGTGAAGACCAGCAGGCTCAGCGCGCAGGTCTGCGCGATGGACAGGTGCGCCGTGCTGCCGGCGATCCCGAAGGCCAGGCCCGAGAGGCCGACCGTCACCCCGATGGCCAGCGAGTCGCGCACCACGCCCGTGTCGTGGTCACCACCGGTGGCGCTCACTCGGAGGGGAACAGCTCGTCCAGCGGCGGCAGGCCCAGGGCGGCCAGCCGCTCGGGGTCGGCGAGCACCTCGATGCTGGTGATCCGCCCCTCGACCACCGTGAAGGACATCACCGAGAACACCTTGCCCTCGGGCACCGTGAGGAACCCGGCCCGGCCGTTGACCGAGATCCGGTGCGCGAAGTGGGCGAACCGCTGGAAGGTGAGCGCCTGCGCGGCCACCGCCCGCGCCCCGCGCACCAGTCCGCCGCCCAGCCCGAGCGCGCCGGTGTCGGCCCGCAGCACCACGTCCGGGTCGAGGACCGCCAGCAGCGCCTCGAAGTCGCCGCCCCGCGCCGCGGCCTGGAAGGCGCTGACCACCTCGCGGTGCCGGACCGGGTCGCTCACGGCGACCGGGACCGAGCCCCGCACCCGGCGCCGGGCCCGGCTGGCGAGCTGCCGGGTGGCGGCCGGCGCCCGCCCCACGATCGGGGCGATCTCCTCGAACGTGACCGCGAACAGGTCGTGCAGCACGAAGGCGAGCCGCTCGGCCGGGGCCAGCGTGTCCAGCACCACCAGCATCGCCAGGCCCACGGAGTCGGCCAGCAGCGCCTGCTGCTCGGGGTCGGCCGCGCCGTCCGGCCCGATCACCGGGTCGGGCAGGTGCCCCTCCAGCGGGTCCTCGCGCCGCGAGCCGCGCGAGCGCAGCAGGTCCAGGCAGACCCGGCCGACCACCGTGGTCAGCCAGCCCGCCAGGTTGCGGACCTCCGCGGTGTCCGAGCGGCTCAGCCGCAGCCAGGTCTCCTGGACGGCGTCCTCCGCCTCGCTCAGCGAGCCGAGCATCCGGTAGGCGACCGCGCGCAGGTGGCCGCGCTGCTCCTCGAACCGTTCGGCCAGCGAGGGCCCGTCCTGCGCCCGGTCCTGCGCTCCGTCCTGCGGCCCGTGCTGCGCTCGGTCCTGCGGTCCGTCCCGAAACCCGCCCTGCTCCATCGGTCACACTCCCCCGTCGCGTTCCGTCATAGCTGTGTCGGACGATCCCGTCCGCCCAACAGCTTCCAAGGAGTACCGATGAACGCACGCATGGGCAACCCGGCCATCGTCCTTCCGGACGCGATGGCGGCCCTGCTGGCCCTGTCCAAGGCCGTCGCCGCGACCGGCATCCCGGCCACCACCGTCGAGCTCGTCAACCTGCGGGTCAGCCAGATCAACGGCTGCGCCGTCTGCCTGCACATGCACGCCCGTGACCTGCGCAAGGCGGGCCTGGCGGACGAGAAGATCGACACCGTGGCCGGGTGGCACGACGCGCCCTGGTTCTCCGAGGCCGAGCGGGCCGCGCTCGCGCTGGCCGAGTCGGTCACCCGGATCGCCGACCGTGCGGACCCGGTGCCGGACGCCGTCTTCCAGGAGGCCGCCCGGCACTACGACGAGCGGCAGCTCTCCGCGCTGATCCTGGCGATCGCCAACATCAACGTCTGGAACCGGGTCAACATCTCGGTGCGGCAGGTGGCGGGCGGCGCCTGGTGACCGGGCGTCCCTGACCGATCGTCAGTCCCTCTCCCGGCCGCGGAAGGACCGCCGGTAGTCCCGCGGGGCGAGGCCGACCTGGCGGACGAACGGCGCGCGCAGCGAGACGGCCGAGCCGAACCCGCAGCGCACCGCGATCCGGTCCACCGGCAGGTCGGTCTCCTCCAGCAACCGCTGCGCCGCCAGCACCCGCTGCTCGAGCAGCCAGCGCAGCGGCGCCACCCCGGCGTTCTGTGTGAAACGGCGCGCGAAGGAGCGCTCCGACATCACCGCGACCTCCGCCAGCTCGGCGACCGTCCACGGGTGGTCGAGCGCCAGCAGCGCGGCGGTGCGGGCCTGCGCCAGCGGGTCGGCGGCGGCCGAGTCGGGCGGCACCGGGGTCGGGATGAACTGCGCCTGGCCACCGGTTCGGAACGGCGCGGTGACCATCGCCCGGGCGATCGTCGCCGCGCTCTGCTGGCCGTGCGCGGCCCGCACCAGGTGCAGGCAGAGGTCGACACCGGCCGCCACCCCCGCCGAGGTCCACACCTCGCCGTCGCCCGCGAAGAGCACCTCCGGGTCGACCCGCACCGCCGGGTGGCGCTCGGCCAGGTCGGCCGCCAGCGCCCAGTGCGTGGTGGCCCGGCGTCCGTCCAGCAGGCCCGCCTCGGCCAGCACGAAGGCGCCCGCGCAGAGCGAGGCGATCGGGATGCCGCGGGCGTGCACCGCGCGCAGCGCGGCGAGCACCTCCGGCGGGCGGCGCGCGCCCGGGTCCGCCACCCCGGGCACCATCACCAGGTCGCAGCCGAGCAGCCCGCGCGGTCCGTCCAGGCCGGCGTCCGGCACCCGCTCCAGGCCGCCGTCCAGGTGCACCCGCGCACCGTCGCCCGGCCCGCAGACCCGCAGCTCGAAGGCGGGCAGGCCGGGCCGCGAGGTCCGGTTCGACCAGACCTCGCCGATCACGGCGTAGTCGAACGCCCGGACGCCGTCGAAGATCACGCAGCCCACGGTGTGCATGGCGGAAATCTATCGATCACTGGCAGCCGGCGCCCTCACCGGCCCAGTCGCCCCCGGGCCAAGCTGAAGCCATGACGAACCACAGCGCAGACACCGACCCGATCCTGCTCGCCGACAACGCCGCCCTCGTGGTGATCGACGTCCAGCAGGGCTTCGACGACTCCGACTTCTGGGGCGAGCGGGACAACCCCGACGCCGAGAAGAACATCGCCGCCCTGCTCGACGCCTGGCAGGCCACCGGCCGGCCCGTCGCGATGGTCCAGCACCGCGGCAACGGCAGCCCGCTGGGCGTCGGCACCCCCGGCTACGAGCTCAAGCCCGAGGTGGCGCAGGCCCGTTGGGACGTGCACATCACCAAGACGGTGAACAGCGCCTTCTACGGCACGCCCGACCTGAAGGAGTGGCTGGACGAGCACGGGATCCGGCAGATCGTCACGGTCGGCATCATGACCAACGTCTGCGTGGAGACCACCGCGCGGATGGGCGGCAACCTCGGCTACGACGTGCTCTACCCCGTCGACGCCACGCACACCTTCGCGATGGCCGGCCCGGACGGCGTGGTGATCCCCGCCACCGACCTCTCCCGCGCCACCGTCGCCTCGCTGCACCACAACCGCTTCGCCCGGGTGGTCGGCACGGCCGACCTGCTGGCGGCGTCGGGGGCGTAGGGCGGCCGCCCGGGCATCGTGGCCGCCCGGGTGCGGCGGCCGGCGGCCGTCAGCCGGCGGACAGGTGCAGCCGGTGTGCCACCGCCGGGTCGAGACCGGCGACGGGGTAGGGCGGCTCGGCCGGCAGCAGGGCGGCGTCCGCCGCCCGCTCGCCGGCCCGCACCAGCGCGCGCACCCGGTGGGCCAGCGGCGTCACGTCCCGCACCGCGCGCAGCCAGTGGTCGGCGTAGTCGCGGGCGGCCCGGCCGGCCAGGCCCAGTTGCAGGGCGCGGTACGGCAGCGGGCGCAGGTCGAGGTCGCGCTCGGGATCCCACTGCACCCGCACGGCGGCGGCCCGCAGCTCGCCCGCCCAACCGGCCCGGTCACCGTGCACGTCGGGCTCGTAGTGCGCGAGACAGGCCTGCGCGAGCGCGGACTCAAAGCCCTCCCGGCTGATCTCCAGGGCCAGCACCCGCTCCTGGTCGGGCTTCGTGCCCCAGCCGCTGCGGTACATCATCCACCGGAAGCTGGGCTTGATCCAGGTCATCCGCGAGCGGCTCCAGCTCTCCGGGAAGGCGCCGTGGCGCACCGCGTGGTCGCCGATCCGCGGAGCGTAGGCCTGATAGACCGTCACCGTCGCGGCCGTGTGAGCGGCGCGGATCTGACGGTACGGCAGGACCGGTACGGCGGAAGGCCGACTCTCCTCGGGAGCGGTGGGCGTCGAACGTGTCATGCAGGCCAGTGTGCACCGCCGCGGCGGACCGGCGCCCGGAATTTCTGACCGTCCGCCGGAAAGGCCCCATCACCCCCAGTCGATTCCGGTTCTCCGGACCGGAGGAAAGGGGGGGGGATTTGTCAGGCCGGCGCCCGTGGACGCCGGTCGGGACCGAGTTGCCAGCGGGTGAGCGATTCCGATATTCCTATGGCGCGCCGTCAGGCAGGAAAGCCTGACGCCCGTCCCCTAAGGATTGACGTGTCCATACCCACGAACGAGGCCGGGCCGGGCGCCCAGCCGCAGGACAGCCACCCCGCCGCGGAGTACCCCCCGGCCGGCCCCCTCGGTGTCGAGGCCTACCCGCCCGGGTTCTCCGGCGCCGGCTACCCGGCCCCGGTCCAGGAGCCCGGCAAGAACGGCTTCGCCGTCGCCGCGCTGGTTTTCGGCCTCATCGGCGGCTTCGTCTTCGGCATCCTCTTCGGCGTCCTCGGCCTGAACCGCGCCAAGAAGGTCGGCCGCGGAAAGGCGATGGCCTGGATCGGCATCGTGCTGTCCATTCTCTGGATCGCCCCGATCGCCTACTTCGTCCCGCACCTGCTGAAGGCGTCGGACCCCGGCTGCGTGGCGGCCAAGCAGTCGCTGGCGACCTACAACGACGCGAAGTTCAACGCGGACCAGAACGACCCCGCCGCGCTGAAGTCCGACTTCCACTCCCTGCAGAGCGAGCTCGACGCCGCGGCCACCAAGAGCGACAACGCGGGCGCCCGCAGCGCGATCCAGGGCCTGTCCGGCGACTTCCAGCAGCTGGTCGGCGTGCTCGACAGCGGGACGGCCCCGGCCCCCGACCTGCAGAGCCGGATCACCGCGGACGCCCAGAAGGTCGACTCGGCCTGCGGGACGATCGGCAGCTGAGCCGACCGGCCCGCAGGCCCCCCGCCGCACCGGGGGGCGGGGCGGCGGCCCGGGCCGGGCCGCAGAACTCGGAAGCGGGCAGCGGAGCTCAGCGGTGGCCGGCGGTGCTCAGTGGTGAGCGGCGGTGCTCAGCGGTGGCCGGCGGTTGGTCAGCGGCGGCCGGCGGTTGCTCAGAGGTGCTCGGCCACCCAGGCCGCCAGCAGCTTGGCGCAGTCGTCCACCGACTCGCGCCAGACCTTGGCCGCGCCCTCGCCCGCCTCGTCGCTGACGTGCTTGACCAGCCGGATCGGCACGCCCGCGCGCTGGGCCACCGCGGCCAGCGCGTAGCCCTCCATGTCGACCAGGTCGGCCCGCTCGGCCAGCCGGCCGCGGGCCGCCTCCTCGGAGACGAAGAGGTCGCCGGTGGCGAGCGTGGGCCCCTCGGCGGCCAGCGTGAGCGGGCCGCCGTAGGTGTGGCCGGTCAGCAGGTGCAGGACGGCGGTGTCGAGATCGTGCTGCAGCACGGTGCCGATCACGTGGGTGCGCCCCTGCAGGCCCGGGCGCAGCGCGCCGGCCGTGCCCAGGTTGACCACCTCGGCGGGCAGCGGGCCGCGCGCCAGCACCGTGGCCAGCGCGGCGGTGGCGTTGACCTTGCCCATGCCGGTGAGCAGCACCGGCAGGTCGGCGCCCAGGTGGGCGGCCTCCTCGGCGACGGCCAGGACGAGGAGCGGACGCTCGGGGGTGACGGTTCCGATCAGCTGCATGGGGACCATCGTAGGGGCGCCGCCCGGCGGTTCAGGAGCCCGCGCCGTAGCGGTGCTTGAGGGCGGGGTCGTCCAGCCACCAGGGGCGCATGCCCTGCTCGGTCTCCACCGGCTCGGTCCCGCTCTCGGCGGCGGCCACCGCGGCGGCCTCGAAGCGGGCGTCGAGGGCGGCGTCCACGGCGGCGGTCTCCTCGCGGCCCTGCACGATCATCCGGCGCACCAGGGCGCACAGGAACGGCAGGCCGACCAGGTCGCCCAGCACCCAGAGGCTGTTGCCGCCCCAGGTCTGGTCCTGGGCCAGGCTCGGGCCCCACGGCCGGGCGAGCGCCACGTAGTAGTGCTCGGCGACCAGGTGGCCGCCGTAGATCAGCACGATGCCCAGCGCCGCGTCGAAGATCACCTCGGCGAAGGTGATGAACAGGCCCAGCAGGTGCGGGTACTCGTGGCCGACCGGGTCGATCTGCAGGCGCGGCCAGAAGTAGGCCAGTCCCAGCAGCACCAGCGACAGGTGCAGGCCGATGTTCCAGGCGCCGCTGCTGAGGCTCTTCTCGTACCAGGGCGTGAAGTACAGCAGCCACGGCGGCGCCATCAGCAGCGCGGTGGAGACGGCCGGGAACATCAGCAGCTTGGAGGGGCCGCTGCGCAGCGCGCGCAGGATCCGCTCGCGCCGGGCCGGCGGCGAGACCTGGACCAGCAGCGAGACCGGTGCGCCGAGCGCCAGCAGCAGCGGGACCAGCATCAGCAGCAGGACGATCTGCACGGCGCGGTCGGTGAACAGGATCCGCTCGTAGACCCCCAGGCCCGAGCAGGTGCTCCAGATCCACAGCAGCAGGCCGCCCAGGAAGGCGGCGGTGCGGGTGGGCTGCCAGCGCTCGCCGGCCCGGGCCAGCGCGCGCACCCCCAGCAGGTAGCCGCCGCCGAGCAGGACCGCCAGGGCGAGCACGACCGGCTCGGCGGTCCAGGAGGTGGCCAGGTCGGCCCACTGCCAGGGCGGCGGGCCGTGGTAGCCGAGGGCCTGCGGGGCGGCCGAGGCGGCGGTGGCCAGGACTGAGGTCTGCATTGTTCGCGCTCCATGCTCCGCCCGGGTGCGGCGGGTTCCCGAGCCATCATGGCCGATCCGCGGACGATCACCGGCAGCGGGTCGCCGCGCGTCGCGGACCGACGGTTGCGGACCGTCGACCGCCCGGTCGCGGTGCGAGGACCGGGGTCGCCCTATCTGCCGCGACCGGGAACCGCATAGGGTGCACCTCGCGTCTTGGCACCGCCGGGCACGGGACGGGTCACGAAAGCTCAGGATCAGCACAACTCACGTGTGGCCGTCCGACCCGATGGCCATACTGCTGCCAACGGGCCGGAACCCGATCGTCGGGCGGCCCACCGGGGAGGGTGGGGCGGGTGGCGACACCAGGACAGCCGGGGGTGGTGCCCACGGGTACGGGCGGCGGTGTGCCCGCGCAGGGGCAGGCCGGATCGCCGCAGGGACGGTTCGGGCCGCCGCCGGGCGAGATCGCCGCGGCGCCGACCGGTGCGACATCGACCGCTACGACTCCGCCCGCCGGGGTGACGCCCCCGCCCGCGCCGCCCGCCGCCCGCTGGCGCGGCGCGCTGGAGCGACTGCGCCGAGCCAAGCGCACGGCGCCCGGCCGGCTGCGGCTCTCGCTGGCGGTCCTGCTCGTCCTGGTACTGGGTTTCGGCGCGCTGACCGGCTGGCAGGTCACCGGCCGCACCCAGGCCGCCGACCAGGTGCTCACGCACAGCCAGCCGCTGAGCCAGAACGCCGCCGAGATCTACCGCTCGCTCGCGGACGCGGACACCACCGCGGCGGCCGGCTTCCTGCTGGCCGGCAACGAGCCGCGCGAGGTGCGCGAGCGCTACCAGAGCGACCTCACCACCGCCGCCCAACTGCTCACCCAGGCCGCCGCGCAGAGCACCGGATCACCCGGCGCGCAGAGTCTGATCAGCCAGCTCAACCAGCAACTGCCGGTCTATTCGGGTCTGGTGGAGACCGCCCGGGCCAACGACCGGCTGGGCCTGCCGCTCGGCGCGGCCTACCTGCGGTACGCCTCCGACCTGATGCAGAAGCAGGTGCTGCCGCTCGCCAAGCAGCTCTCGGACGCCGAACTCCAGCGCCTGGACCGCGACTACACCGCGGCCCAGACCACCCCGTGGGCGGCCTACCTGCTGGGGCTGCTGACGCTGCTGGTGCTGCTCTGGTTCCAGGTCATGCTGCGCCGGCGCACCAACCGGGTCCTCAACCCGGGCCTGGTCGGCGCCACCGCCGCGGTGCTGGCCTCGCTGCTCTGGCTGCTGGCCGGTGCCTCGGCCGCCGACTCCGCGCTCGCGGACAGCCGCCAGCACGGCGCCACCCCGCTGAAGGCGCTCAACACGGCCCGCACCGCCACCCTGCAGGCCCGCACCGCGGAGAACCTCGACCTGGTGGCCCGCGGCTCCACGGACGCGTACGCGAACCAGTGGAACGACAACGTGAAGGCGGACACCGGCGCGCTGGCCACCGCCGCGCAGCTGGCCCCGCCCGGCGCCGCGGCGAGCATCCACGCCGCCCAGGACCAGCTCGGGGTGTGGACCCACCGGCACGACGGGGCCGTGCGCGACAACACCGCCGGCGACTACCAGGGCGCGGTCAACAGCACGGTCGGCAACGGCGACAGCAGCTCGCAGCCGGCCTTCGAGGCCACCGACCGCGACCTGGCGAAGGCGGCCGAGGTCGAGCGGGCCGCCTTCGCGAGCGCGGCCGGCACGGGGCGCGACGCGACCGGCACGGTGGCCTGGGCGGCCGGCCTGCTGGCCCTGCTGGCCGCGGCCGGGCTGCTGCGGGGAATCGGACAGCGACTGGCGGAGTACCGATGACGGGGGGACCGATGCGTAGAGGGATCCGGGCGCTGCCGCTGGCCGCCGCCCTGCTGGCCATGCTCACGCTGGCCGGCCCGGCCGCCCCGCAGGCGGTCACCGCCGGCGCCGCGGCCACCGCCCGCACCGCGGCGCTCACCGCCGCGACCGCGACCGGCGACTGCGACCCGAACGTGGGGCCCAGGAGCCGGCCGCCGAGCCTGGACGAGAGCGGACCGGGCGTGCAGGCGATCAAGAAGCGCGGCATGCTGCTGGCCGGCATCGACCTGAGCAGCTACCGCTGGGGCTCGCGCAACCCGAACGACAACCGGCCCGAGGGCTTCGACATCGACCTGGTGCGCGCCATCGCCAAGGCCATCCTGGGCGACCCCGACAAGGTGCAGTTCAAGGTGATCCCGATGAAGCGGCGTCAAGAAGCGCTCGACAACGACGAGATCGACCTGATGGCGCGTACGATCACGATCACCTGCGACCGCGCCGCCGTGACGCCGTTCTCCACCGTGTACTTCCAGGCCGGGCAGCAGGTGGTGGTGCCGCGGTCGGCGAAGGCGACGAGCGTGGACGGGGCGATCAAGGGGAAGACGGTGTGCGTGGCGGACTCCTCCACCGCGCAGGCCCAGATGAACCTCAACCGCCGTGGGGCGGCGGCCGTCACGGTGGCGGACAACGCGCTGGACTGCCTGGTGCGGATGCAACTGGGCCAGGCGGACGTCACGCTGACCGACAACGCGGTCGCCGTCGGCCAGGCCGCCCAGGACCCCACCGTCGAGGTGATCGGCCCCTCGATCACCTCGGAGCCCTACGGGATCGCGATGCCGCTGCGCTGGCCGGACCTGGTGGCCCGGGTCAACCAGGTCCTGGTGGACTACCGCAAGGACGGCTGGCAGGCCAGCTACGACAAGTGGCTGGCGCCCTACCTGGGCCCGACCAACGGCCCGCCGCCGATCGGCCCCTGACGGACCACGGCACCGAGGGACCGCGACACCGACGTACCGACCCGCCGTCAGAGCGGGTCGACACCGCAGGAGAGAAGAGAGGAAGGGCGTGGCGTTGACAGGATCCGCTGGCCCGGTGCTGAGCCGGGAGGAGGTGGACCGCGAGCTGGCCCGGCTGGCCGCCGAACGCGAGGCCGTCGAGGCCGCGCTGCTCGCGCTCCAGGACCACCCCGGCCGGCGCCTGCTGGAGGGCGCGGCCCTGTCGGGACGGACCGAGGAGCGCTGGTCGCTGGCGAGCCAGGGCCTGACGATGCTCTGGACGCTCTTCGACCGCTACGCCGAGACGCTCGCCTCGGCGCGGGCCGTCCGCTCGCGCCGCGCGCGCCCGAGCTCCCCGGAGCTGGCCGAGCTGAACGAGCTGCTGCGCGGCGCCTCGGTCACCGTCTCGGGCGGCCAGCTGCCCGACGCGGCCCGCCAACTGGCGGGGCCCGCCCGGCTGGTGGAACAGGTCAGCCTGGCCGAACTGGTCGAGCGGATGAACGTCTGGTACGCCACCGTGCTGGAGGTGGTGAGCGCCGCCGACGCGGTCTGGTCGGCGCTGCCGGCCCGGATCGACCTGCTGCTGGCCGAGCTGCGCCGGGTGCAGATGCTGGCCGGCTCGGTCGGCGTGCGACCCGGCGCGCACCCGCTGGGCGACGACCTCGCCCGGCTGGACGAGGAGTTGACCGCACTGCGGGCCGAGGTGCTGGCCGATCCGCTGGCCCTGTGGCGCCCGGCCCGGGTGCCCGCCCAGCGCGGCACCGCCGCCGTCGCCATGCCGGCCGGCACCTCCGGTGCGGTGGACACCGAGCGCTTCGACCGGGCCGGGCGCGCCCTGGACGGCGTCCGGGTGGAGCTGGAGCAACTGCTGCGGCTGCGCGACGAGGCGGAGGAGCGGCTGCACCAGGTCGGCGACCTGCTGCGGCGCGCCGACGCCACGCTCGCCGAGGCCCGCCGGGCCCGCGGCGAGGTGCTGGCGAAGATCGCGGCGACCGAGGTCCCGGCCGTGCCGGGGCCGCTGGCCTCGCTGCGCGACGGCGTGCAGCAGGCGGTGGAGCTGCGCCAGAACGGGCAGTGGCACCGGCTGGCGCCGCTGCTGGACGCCCTCGAGGAGGAGGCCGCCCAGGAGTTGGACCGGGCCCGGCACTCGCTGGGCGAGGTGACCCAGCCGCTGGCCGTGCGCGCCGAGCTGCGCGGCCGGCTGGACGCCTACAAGGCGATGGCGGCCCGCCTGGGGGTGGCCGAGGACCCCGAGGTGATCGAGCGCTACGAGAAGGCCCGCTGGCTGCTCTGGAGCGCCCCGTGCGACCTGCGGGCGGCGGCGGGCGCGGTCTCCCGGTTCCAGCAGGCGCTGCGCCCGGCGGCCGGACCACAACCGGCGGCCGGACCACAGGACGGACAGCACCACTACGGACGGCAGAACGGTCAGGGGGATCGGTGACCATGGGTGAGGCGTGCGAGCGGCCGGAGTGCTCCGGCGGCGTGATCGACGCGGACGGCTACTGCGACCAGTGCGGGCTCACCGCGGTGGTCACCGGGCCCGCGGGCACCGCGCCCGACTCCGGCGGCGGCGCCGGCGGGGCCTGCGCGAGCCCCGGCTGCGGGGGCACCACCGACGCGGCCGGCTACTGCGACGAGTGCGGGCTGGCCGCGGCCCCCCCCGCCGCGGCCCCCACCGGCGGTCAGGGCACCGGCGGTCAGGGCAGCGGCGGCGGCGAGCTCACGGCGTCCAGCGGCACCCGGTTCTCCGGCCGCACCGGCTCGGCCCGCACGATGTCCGGCCGCTCCCGCTCGCTGCGCTCCACCCGCCTGGGCGGCCGCGGCTCGGTCTCGGTGAGCACCAGCGGACGGCGCGGCACCCACAACCGCCGCGGCAACCTGGGCGCCGGCCTGGTGCAGGTGCCGCCGGTGCCGAGCCCGGACCCGGCCTCGGCCGTCCTGGAGAACCCCGAGGTACCCGAGCGCAAGCGCTTCTGCAGCTCCTGCGCCACCCCGGTGGGCCGGGAGAAGAACGGCCGCCCGGGGCGTCCGGAGGGTTTCTGCACCCAGTGCGGCCAGGGGTACTCCTTCTCCCCCAAGCTGGCCCGCGGCGACCTGGTCGGCGGCCAGTACGACGTGCTGGGCTGCCTGGCGCACGGCGGCCTGGGCTGGATCTACCTGGCGGTGGACCGCCGGGTGAGCGACCGCTGGGTGGTGCTCAAGGGCCTGCTGAACACCGGCGACCCGGACGCGCTGGCGGCGGCCATCGCCGAGCGGCGGTTCCTGGCCGAGGTGGACCACCCCAACATCGTGCGCATCATCAACTTCGTCGAGCACTTCGACCTGCGCACCGGCTCCACCGACGGCTACATCGTGATGGAGTACGTCGGCGGCAAGTCGCTCAAGGACATCGCCAACGACCGGCGCACCCCCGACGGCCGGCGCGACCCGCTGCCGGTCGAGCAGGCCATCGCCTTCGCGCTGGAGGCGCTGCCGGCGCTGGGCTACCTGCACGGGCGCGGCCTGGTCTACTGCGACTTCAAGGTCGACAACCTGATCCAGAGCGAGGACTCGCTCAAGATCATCGACATGGGCGCGGTCTGCAAGCCCGCGGACGAGGGCGCGGTCTTCGGCACGGTGGGCTACCAGGCGCCCGAGATCGCCGCCGAGGGCCCCTCGGCCGCCTCCGACCTGTACACGGTGGCCCGCACGCTGGCCGTGCTGACCTTCGACTTCCAGGGCTACACCACCCGTTACCAGCACGAACTGCCCGGCCCGGAGCAGGTGCCGGTCTTCCAGCAGTACGAGTCCTTCTACCGCCTGCTGGTGCGCGCCACCGACCCGGAGGCGGACCGCCGGTTCTCCTCCGCCGAGGAGATGGCCGACCAGCTCACCGGCGTGCTGCGCGAGGTCCTGGCCCTCCAGGACGGCCAGGCCCGACCCGCCCAGTCCGCCCTGTTCGGCCCCGAACTGCGCGTGGTGGACACCGAGTTGCTGATCAAGTGGCAGCCGGTGCAGGCCGGCCGGCCGCGCCGGGTGGTGCTGGACGCGGCGGCTACCGCACTCGCCCTGCCGATACCCCGGGTGGACCCCGACGACCCGAACGCCGGCTTCCTGGCCTCACTGCTGACGACCCGGCCCAGCGAGGTGCTGACGATCCTGCGCACGGCGCCCACGTCCTCCCCCGAGCTGCGGCTGCGCGAGCTGCGGGCGCTGCTCGAGCAGGGCGACCACGCCGCGGCCGCCGTGCTGCTGGACGTGGTGGCGGCCGACCAGCAGCACGACTGGCGGGGCGTCTGGTACCAGGGCCTGGCCCAGCTGGCCTTGGCCGACCAGGACCCGGCGCGCGCCCAGGCGGCCGCCGAGGCGTTCGACGCGATCTACGACGCCTTCCCCGGCGAGCCGGCCCCCAAGCTGGCGCTGGCCGTCTGCGCCGAGCTGCTCGGCAACGCCGAGGACGCCGAGGAGTTCTACCGCCTGGTGTGGACCACCGACCACAGCTACGTCAGCGCCGCCTTCGGCCTGGCCCGGGTGCGGCTGGCGGCCGGCGACCGGGCCGGCGCGGTGCGGGCGCTGGAGTCCGTGCCGGAGACCTCCAACCACTTCACCGCGGCCCGGATCGCCGGCATCCGCGCCCGGCTGCGCGAGCGCTCCCCGCACGACGAGCTGGCCGCGGACCTGACCGCGGGCTCGGAGCAGCTGGAGGCGCTGGGGCTGGACGACCGGCGCCGCGAGGAGCTCTCGGTGGAGGTGCTGGACGCAGCGCTCGGCTGGGTGCTGGCCGGGCGGCCCGGCGCGGGCCCGGCGGCGGGGGGCCAGGCGGCCGAGGTGAGTGTGCTCGGCAACCGCGGCGAGGAACGCGAGCTGCGCTTCGCGCTGGAGCGCTCCTACCGGGTGCTCGCCCGGCTGGCCGACCGGCCGCAGACCCGGATCGAACTGGTGGAGCGGGCCAACCGGACCCGCCCGCGAACGTGGGTGTGAGTTGATGCAACGACAGCTGGTCTGCCCCTCCTGCAACGAGGAGACGGAGAGCGGTGACGTCTACTGCAGCCTGTGCGGGATGAACCTGGCCGCGCTGGTGCCCCTGCCCGCCGAGCCGGACTTCGGGCTGCAGCCGCCGACCCCGCCCACCCCGGCGGGCGACGCGGAGGCGACCGGGGACGGCTGCGCGCACTGCGCGACGGGCCGACCCTGCGCCGACGGCTACTGCGAGTCCTGCGGGCGCGCCCAGCCGCGACCGCGCGACCACATCGAGCGCTCGCTGGAGGGGGTCGCCGCGGTCAGCGACCGCGGGGTGCGCCACCACCGCAACGAGGACTCCTTCAGCGTCGCCGCCACCTCGCTGCCCGACGGGGGGCCGGCCGTCGTCGCGGTGGTCTGCGACGGCGTCTCCTCCGCCACCCGGCCCGACGAGGCCTCGCAGACCGCCGCCGAGAGCGCCTGCGAGGCGCTGCTGACCGCACTGGAGCACGGCGCCGCGCCGGAGCCGGCGATGCGCGGGGCGATCCTGACGGCCGCGGCCGCGGTGGCCGCGCTCGCCTACGACGGCGGCCCGCCCGAGCCCGGCCACAACGCGCCCGCCTGCACCTTCGTCAGCGCGGTCGCGGCCGCCGGGGTGGTCACCATCGGCTGGGTCGGCGACAGCCGCGCGTACTGGATCCCCGACGACCGCGAGGGCGCCGAGCCCTACCGGCTGACCGAGGACGACTCCTGGGCGGCCCGGATCGTCTCCGCCGGCGTGATGAGCGAGGCCGAGGCCTACGCGGACCCCCGGGCGCACGCCATCACCGGGTGGCTGGGCGCCGACGCCGAGGAGGTGGAGCCGCACACCGCCGGCTTCACCCCGCACGTCCCCGGGGTCCTGCTGGTCTGCACCGACGGCCTGTGGAACTACGCGGAGGCCGCCACCGACCTGGCCGACCTGGTGCGCGCCGACGCCCGCACCGACCCGCTGCGCGCGGCCCGCGCGCTGGTCTCCTTCGCCGTCGCGGCCGGCGGGCACGACAACATCACCGTCGCGGTGCTGCCGGTGCTGCCGACGGCCGACGGCGGCTACACCGACACGCTGCTCGACCTGCCGGTGATCGCCCCGCGGCCCGTCGCGTCCCAGCAGCCCGCCGCGCCGCCACCCGTGACACCACCATCCGTGACACCGCCACCCGCCACACCGCCGGCCGTCGCGCCGCAGCCCCTCGCGCCGCCGATGCCCGGGCACCCGCCGGCGCCGCCGCTGCCGCCCGCGCCGCCGGCCGCCACCGGGCACCCGCTCGACTGAGCGGCACCGGACCCGGTCACCCCTCCCACCCGAAGACGAATCAGGAGCCCTCGGCCATGGCCAGTCTGACGAAGTCGAACCTGCCCCGGTTCACCACCGACATCTACCAGAACGAGTACCTCGCCGAGGGTTCGCGCGAGGTCAACGCGATCGTCACGGTCACCGCGACCGGCGGCGGCACCACCGGCGGGCGCCCGCTGTCCGCCCCGGACACCACCGCCGGGTCCGGCGCGGACGCCGCGGTGGTGCTGATGGTGGACTGCTCCGGCTCGATGGACCACCCGTCCAGCATCAAGATGCGCAGCGCGCGCGAGGCCACCGCCGCCGCCATCGACATCATCCGCGACGGCGTCGCCTTCGCGGTGGTGGCCGGCACCCACGAGGCCACCGAGGTCTACCCCGCCGACGGCACCCTGGCGGTGGCCTCGCCGGCCACCCGGGAGGCCGCCAAGGTCGCGCTGCGCCGGCTCAAGGCCAGTGGCGGCACCGCGATGAGCACCTGGCTGGCCAAGGCCGAGGCGCTCTTCCTGACCCGTCGCGACATCGGCATCCGGCACGGCATCCTGCTCACCGACGGCCGCAACGAGCACGAGGAGCCCGCCACCCTGCAGAAGGTGCTGGACCGGGTGAGCGGCCACTTCACCGTGGACTGCCGCGGGGTGGGCACCGACTGGGAGGTGGCCGAGCTGCGCCGGATCTCCTCCGCGCTGCTGGGGACCCTGGACATCGTGGCCCAGCCCGCCGACCTGGCCGAGGACTTCCGCACCATGATGGCCACCGCCATGGGCAAGCAGGTCGCCGACGTGGCGCTGCGGGTCTGGACGCCGGCCAACGCGGTGGTGCGCTTCGTCAAGCTGGTCGCCCCGGTCCTGGAGGACCTCACCGAGCGCCGGACCGAGGCCGCGCCGCGGGCCGGCGACTACCCCACCGGCTCCTGGGGCGACGAGAGCCGCGACTACCACGTCTGCGTCGAGGTCCCGGCGGCGGCGGTCGGCAACGAGATGCTGGCCGCCCGGATCAGCCTGGTGGTGCCGCAGGACGACGGCACCGCCGAGGTGCTCACCCAGGGGCTGGTCAAGGCGGTCTGGACCGACGACCTGGCCTCCTCCACCCGGATCGTGCCGGAGGTCGCGCACTACACCGGACAGGCCGAGCTCGCCGAGGCCATCCAGACCGGATTGGAGGCGCTCCGGGCGGGGGATGAGGACCTGGCCACGTCCAAGCTCGGCGCGGCCGTCAGGCTCGCACACGCCAGCGGCAACGAGGGAACCTTCCGGCTCCTGCAGAAGGTGGTGGACGTGGTGGACGCCGAGGAGGGTACGGTTCGGTTCCGTAAGAACGTGAGCGCGGAGGACTCCCACACGCTGGACACCGCCTCCACCAAGACCAAGCGCATCACCAAGAAGTGACCTGAACGTGACTGGCTCCGCTCCGGACGGGCCTGCTGAGATGTGGGGGAATTGATGCCGATCTGCCCTAGCGGCCACGAGTCGCAGGCCGCGGACTGGTGCGACTTCTGTGGCTGCCCGATGAGCCTGTCCGGCGGCGCCGGTGCCTACGGCGCGGTGCCCCCGGCACCGCCGATGCCGCCGCAGGCACCCCCGGCGATGCCCGGTGCCACCGAGGGCCTGGTGCTCTGCCGGATCTGCCAGACCCCGCAGACCGGCCGGTACTGCGAGGAGTGCGGCTACGACTACGAGCTGGCCTCCGCCTCCACCCCGATCCAGCGCCCGCAGCCGCCCGCCGGTGGCTACGGCTACCCCCAGCCCGGCGCCGACCACGGCTACGGGCAGAACGGCGCGCTGGTGACCGCCCCGCCGACGCCGCCCGCGCCCGACCCGCACGCCCTGCAACCCGGCGGCTACGGCTACCCGCCGCCGGCCGCCCCGGGCTACCCGCAGCCGCCGCACGCCGACCCCGCGGGCGGCTACGGCTACCCGCAGCCGGGCCACCACGGCGGCGCGGTCCACCACGGCGGCGCACCGGGTGCCCCCGCGGCCGGCCAGGGCTGGGCCGAGAACACGTCCTTCCACCTGCCGCCGCCCGTCGAGCAGGTGCACCACGAGCCGGTCCGGACCACCTGGATCGCCGTGGTCACCGCCGACCGCGAGTACTACACCGCCATGATGGCGCGCAGCGGCCCCGAGGCCGCCGGGCTGTACTTCCCGGCGCACTGCCCCGACCGCCGGATCCCGCTCACCGGCCGCGGCCAGCTGCGGATCGGGCGCCGCAGCAAGCAGCGCGGCACCGTCCCGGAGATCGACCTGGGCGTGTCGCCGGAGGATCCCGGCGCCTCGCACGACCACGCGCTGCTGGCCGAACAGGCCGACGGCAGCTGGGTCCTGGTGGCCCTGGCCTCGATGAACGGCACCACCATGAACGGCAGTGCGGAGATGCTCCCGGAGAACACCGCGATCCCGCTGCACGACGGCGACCGGATCCACATCGGCGCCTGGACCACCATCGAGCTGCACCGCGGCTGAAGCCCGGCGGGGCCGGCCCCGCCGCGCACCCGGGACTCGCGTACCCGACCCCGGCCCCACTCTGGTCCGGGGTCGGGGCGGGCCCTAGGGTCTGGTCCCATGACGACAGCAATAGCCGCGGACGGGATCCGGAAGCGGTACGGGGATGTTCAGGCCGTCGACGGGGTGTCCATCACCGTCGAGGCCGGCGAGTTCTACGGACTGCTCGGCCCCAACGGGGCCGGCAAGACCACCACGTTGGAGATCCTGGAGGGGATCCGCGAGCCCGACGAGGGCCGCGTCGAGCTGCTGGGGCTCTCGCCCTGGCCGCGCAACACCCAGCTGCTGCCGCGCATCGGCGTGCAGTTCCAGGCCTCCGCCTTCTTCGACAAACTGACGGCGCGTGAGACGATCCGCACCTTCGCCTCCTTCTACGGGGTCGGCCCCAAGCGGGCCGACAGCTGGCTGGAGCGGGTCGGCCTGACCGACTCCGCCGGCGTGCGCACCGACAAGATGTCCGGCGGCCAGGCGCAGCGGCTCTCGATCGCCTGCGCGCTGGCCCACGACCCGGAGTTGGTCTTCCTCGACGAGCCGACCACCGGCCTCGACCCGCAGGCCCGGCGCAACCTCTGGGACCTGCTGCGGGACATCAACGCCGAGGGCCGCACGGTCGTGCTGACCACTCACTACCTGGACGAGGCCGAGGTGCTCTGCGACCGGGTCGCGGTGATGGACCACGGCAAGGTGCTGCGGACCGGCACCCCGGCCGCGCTGGTCCGCGAGTTGGACGACACGGTGCGGGTCAGCGTGGAGTCCGGCCTGCTCGCCGTCGAGCGCGCCCGCACCCTGTTCGAGGCCGCCGGCGCCGAGATCGCGGCCCTGGAGGACGACGGCGTGCTGCTCTCGGTCTCCACCCGGCTGCCGGCACCGGTGCTCTCGGTGCTGGCCGAACAGGGCGCGCTGCGCGGCCTGGAGGTCCGCGGCGCCACCCTGGAGGACGTCTTCCTCCACCTGACCGGACGGGAGTACCGGGCATGAGCCGCACCTCGCAGGCCCCCGACACGGAGCGGGCCAGCGCCTTCGCCAGCCTCTCACGGGTCATGGTGATCGCCTTCGTCCGGGACCGGATGGCGCTCTTCTTCGTGCTGCTGATGCCGCTGATGTTCCTGGTGATGTTCGGCTTCCTGTTCAAGGGCGCCGGCAGCGCGCACGTCAAGCTCGCCCAGTTCGGGCCGGTGCAGGTGCTCGACCAGGTGCAGGGCCCGGGCCGGGCCGACCTGGACAAGGTGCTGACGATCACCCGGGTCGACGACGAGGCGGCCGGCCTGGACAAGGTCCGCAAGGGCGACCTCGACGCGCTGATCGAGCAGGACGCCCAAGGCCAGCCGGTGCTGCACTTCAGCGCCTCCGACCAGGTCAAGGCCGGCAGCGCGCAGGGGCTGGTCAACGCCCTGGTGCAGTCGGCCAACCAGCAGGCGACCGGGCAGCCGGCCCGCTACACCCTGCAGGTCGCCCAGGTCGAGGACAACTCGCTCAAGCCGATCCAGTTCCTCACCCCCGGCCTGCTGGGCTGGGCGATCGCCACCGGCGCCATCTTCGGCTCCTCGCTCACCCTGGTCTCCTGGCGCAAGAAGCGGGTGCTGCGCCGGCTGCGGCTGGCCCCGGTGAGCGCGGGCGCGGTGGTGGCCTCGCGGCTGCTGGTGAGCCTGCTGGTGGCGCTCGCGCAGACCGTGATCTTCCTGCTGGTGGCCACCACTCCGGTGTTCGGCCTCAAACTGACCGGCGACTGGTGGCTGGTGGTGCCGCTGGTGCTCTGCGCCACCGTCGCCTTCATGTCGATCGGCCTGGTCACCGGCGCGGTCGCCAAGACCGAGGAGGCCGCCAACGGCCTCAACCAGGTGATCATCCTGCCGATGTCCTTCCTGGGCGGCGCCTTCTTCCCGCTGGACGGGGCGCCGGGCTGGCTGCAGGACTTCTCCAAGGTGCTCCCGCTGCACTACCTGGTCACCGCCGCGCAGTCGGTGCTCAGCCGCGGCGGCGGGGTGATGGACGCGCTGCCGCAGATGGGCGGGCTGCTGGCCTTCGCGGCCGTGCTGACCGCGATCGCCTGGCGGCTCTTCCGCTGGGACGACGCCTGAGGCCCGCGGCCCCGGGGCCGGTGGGGTCGGGAGGCACTCCTGCTTCCCGGCCCCACCGGCCGTCTGCGACCATGGTCACGTGACGAGTGGACGCGGTGGGCTCAGCGAGGAGAACTTCTTCGAGGCGGTAGGCGGCGAGGCCGTCTTCCGGCGGCTGGTGCACCGCTTCTACCAGGGCGTGGCCGAGGACGAGTTGCTGCGCCCGATGTACCCGCAGGGCGATCTGGGCCCCGCGGAGGAGCGCCTGGCGCTGTTCCTGATCCAGTACTGGGGCGGTCCGCGCACCTACAGCGAGCAGCGCGGCCACCCGCGGTTGCGGATGCGCCACGTTCCGTTCACGGTGGACCGCGCCGCCCATGACGCCTGGTTGCGGCACATGCGGGTGGCCGTCACCGAGCTGGAACTCGAGCCGGCCGCGGAGAGCCAGCTCTGGGACTACCTGGTCTACGCGGCCGCCTCGATGGTCAACACCGCGGGCTGATCCGGAGATTCGATCCGACGTAGCCATCCCCCCCGGGCCACCATTGCCCGAAAGGGCAATTGCCCTTTCGGGCAATTCATTTCGCTCTGGCAAATTTCCCCGCACCGGCCTTCCTTCTGAGTTCGCGGTCTGACAATATCGCCCGGTATTCGGTGCGGGAATTCCGCAGGCCGGTGTGCCGGGTCCGGCCACCACAGACCTCCCACGCACCGCTCAGGGGTGATCGGGGGGAAACACGTCCATGGGCCGTTTCGTCCTGCGCAGAGTGCGCAGTCGGCTGGCGCTGGCCGCCGCCGCACTGCTGACGGTGGTGCTGACCGCGGCGGTACTGACGACCCTGGCGGCCTTCGACGGCCAGGTCGGCGACGCCGGGGTGCGCAGCGCACTGGCCACCCGCGACCGGCCGCACACCACACTGCTGGTCAGCGGGGAGGTCCAGCCGGCCGACCTGCCGGCCGCCGAGGAGCGGGTGCGCGCGGTGGACCGGGCCGTCTTCGCCCCGCTGCCCAGCACCGAGCGGGAGCTGATCAGCAGCCACACCTTCGCCCTGCCCGGGTCGCCGACGCCCGCGCCGGCCGGTGGCACCCCGCGCCCCGACCTGACCGTGCTGGCCACCGTCAGCCCGGACCTGTGCACCCTCACCGGCGGTCGCTGGCCGGCCCCGGCCGGGCCCGCCGGCCCGCCGCAGGCCGCCGTCCCGGACGCCGCGCTGGCCAGGCTGGGCCTGCGCCCCGAGGCGCTGCCCGCCACCGTGCGCCTGATCGACCGCTTCACCGACCAGCCGCTCGACGTGACGGTGACCGGCAGCTACCACGCGAGCGATCCCACCGCCGCCTACTGGCAGTTGGACCCGCTCGCCGGCCGCGGCCGGCAGGGCAGCGGCTTCACCACCTACGGCCCGCTGCTGGTGGACCCCTCGGCCTTCACCGCCGGCGCGCTGCCCGCCGGCACCACCCGCTGGCTGGTCGAGGCCGACTTCGGCCGGCTGTCCGGCGGCGCGCTGGCCGACCTGGCCGAGCGCGCCCGCACCCGGCCCGGCGCCCTGGTGAACGGGGCCGGCCTGGTGGCGACCACCGACCTGCCGGCCACCTTGGACCAGTTGCGCACCGCGCTGCTGGTCACCCGCTCCACGCTGGTGATCGGGGTGCTGCAGCTGGTCGTGCTGGCCGGCGCCGGACTGCTGCTGCTGGCCCGGCTGCTGACCGAGCGCCAGGAGGTGGAGAACGCGCTGCTCGCCGCCCGCGGCGCGGCGCCCGGCCGGATCGCCCGGCTGACCGCCGCCGAGACCCTGCTGCTGACGCTGCCCGCCGCGCTGCTCGCTCCCCCGCTGACGCCACCGCTGCTGCGGCTGATCGCCGGCCACGGACCGCTCGCCCGCTCGGGGGTGCGTCTGGACACCACGGTGAGCGGCGGCGACTGGCCGGTGGCGCTGCTCGTCGCGCTCGCCGCCGCGCTGACCGTGCTGGCGCCCACCGTGCTGCGGGGCGGCGCCGCCCGGGCGCTGCACCGGGCCGGGCTGCTCCATGCGCTGGTCTCCGGCCTGGCCCGGTCGGGCGCGGACCTGGCCCTGCTCGCGCTGGCGGTGCTGGGCTACCTGCAACTGTCGCGCTACAGCGCGCAGGGCGCCGGGGGCGCGCTGTCCACGGACGCCGCCGGCCGGCTCGGGGTGGATCCGGTGCTGGTGACCGCGCCCACCCTGGGCCTGTGCGCGGGCACCCTGCTGGTGCTGCGGGTGCTGCCGCTGCTGGGACGGATCGGCGAGCGCTGGGCGGCGCGCGGGCGCGGGCTGGACGCCGCGCTGGTCGGCTGGCAGTTCGCCCGGCGCCCGGCCCGCAACAGCGGACCGGTCCTGCTGCTGGTACTGGCGCTGGCCACCGGCACGCTGGCACTGGCCCAGAGCTCCTCGTGGACCGCCTCCCAGCGCGACCAGGCCGCCTACGCCACCGCCGGCGGGCTGCGGATCACCGGCACCGGCGTGCCGGCCCTGGGCCAGGGCGGGATGCTCGCCGCCGGGCCCGGGGGCGAGCGGCTGATCCCGGTGGAGCGCGAGCAACTGGCCCTGAGCAGCGGCGGCGCCACCCTGCTGGCGCTGGACACCCGGCGGGCGGCGCAGTGGCTGCGACCGGGCCCGCAGCTCACCGGCGGGCGCAGCGCTGCCCAGCTGTTCGGCGCCCTGGCCGCTCCCGCGCCGCAGGGGCCCCGGGCCGGCCTGCCGCTGCCCGGCCGGCCGGTGCGGATCGCGCTGGACGTCACGGTCGACTCCGGCCCGCTGCGACCACCGCCCGCGGACCTGGGGCTGCCCACCACCGATCCGGCCGACGGGCTGCGCCAGCCCGTCGTCCTGCTCCGGCTGCGCGACGGGTTCGGCGTGCTGCACACGATCCCGCTCGGCAGCCTGCCGGACGGCGACAGCACCGCGGTGGCCGACCTGGACACCCTGGCCGGCGCACCGCAGGGCGCCATCGCCTACCCCCTGACGGTGGCCGGATTCGAGGTGGACTACCAGGAGTCCACCGCCGGCACCCGCGCGCAGCGACTGGTCGTGCACCGCCTCGCGGTCCGCGACGCCACCGAGCTCCCCGGCGGCGCCGACACGGCCGTCGCCGCCCCCGCCGACCTCGGCTGGTCGGCCGTCAGCGTGCCACCGAGCGACGTGCCGAAGGGCCACCCGGGCGACTTCCCACCGAGGACCGACGCCACCGTGGAGCGCGGCCCGAACGGCGGCCTGCCGGCCATCCACTACGAGACCGGCTACGGCCAGTCCGGCACCACCGTGCTGCTCTCCCCCGCCGACGCCGCCACCGGCACCCCGGCCACCGCGCCGACCATCCTCAACGTGGTGGCCACCCGGGACTACCTGGACGCCGTGCACGGCAAGGTCGGCAGCGTCCTGCCCCTGGGCACCGGCGACAGCGCCCTGCAGGCACGGATCGTGGCCGTGGTGCCGGCGCTACCGACCCTCACCGACAGCACCGGCACCCGGTCGGTGGGCCTGGTGGTCGACCTGGCCACGCTGGAGCGGGCGCGGGTCGACCGCCAGCTCCCCCCGATCCAGCCCAGCGAGTGGTGGCTGCCGGGCACCGGACCGGGCGACCCGGTGCCGGCCCGGGCCGCGCAGGCGCTGCGCGCCAGCCAGCTGCCCGCCCAGCTGCAGGTGCAACAGGAGGTGGCCGCCGCGCTGCGCCGCGACCCGCTGGGCGCCGCCCCGCAGAGCGCGCTGCTCGCGCTGGCGATGGCCGCCGCCGTCCTGGCCGCCATCGGCTTCGCGGCCGGCGCGGTGGGCGCGGCGGGGGAGCCGGCCGCCGAGTTCGCCGTGCTGCGCGCCCTGGGCACCCCGCACCGGCAGCTGGCCCGCACCGCGGCCGCCGAACAGGGGCTGCTGATCGCCCTCGGCGTGGGCATCGGCGCGCTGCTGGGCACCGCGCTGGTGCACCTGGTCGTGCCGCTCACCGTGCTGACCCCCGCCGCGCAGCGCCCGATCCCGGGCGTGCGGGTGGAACTGCCGCTCTGGCAGGTGCTGGTCCTGCTGGTCGCGGTCGCGGCGCTGCCCGCCCTGCTCACCGTCCACCGGGTCCTGCGGCCGGCCCGCGCCGCCGAGACCGTCAGCCGCCTGCGCCACACCGAGGAGATGTGAGTCCCGTGAGCAAGACCGACGAGACCAGGGCCGGCGGCGAGGGCGGCTCCACCGCCCGGCCGCCGGCCGGCTCCCGGCGGGCGGTCGCGCCGTGGGTGCGCACCAGGCTGCGCACCACCCGCGCCGCCGCGCTGCTGCTGGCCGTCCTGGTGCTGGGCACCACCTTCCTGGCCGCCGCCCTGCCGCGCTCCGTGGACCGCGACGCCGACCACGCGCTGACCAGCCTGCTGACCCAGGCCACGCCGCAGGCCCGCAGCCTGGTCGCGACCAGCGGCGACCGCAGGACCTCCGTGGACGACAAGCCGCTGCTCACCGAGGAGCGCGCCAGCAAGGTCGCCCAGGCCCTGCAGGCCCAGCTCACCGCGCCGCTGGCCCCCTCCCCCGGGGAGAACTCCTACGGCGCGCACACCATCGACGGGCGGAGCCTGACCGACCCCGGGATGCCCCGGCCGGACGGCAAGTCGCCCACGCTCTCGCTGGTCTACCTGCACGACGCGCAGCGGCACGTGCGGCTGGTGGCCGGCGCGCTGCCCACCGGGGACGCCGTCATGGGCGCCGACGGCGTCATCACCTTCCAGGTCGCGCTGCCCAGGGCGACCGCCGACCTCTTCAAGCTGAGCGTCGGCGCGACGCTGGCCGCCGGCGGCCCCAGCACCCCGCAGAGCCCGATGGAACCCCAACCCCAACGGGTCAGGGCCGTGCTGACCGGCATCTTCGAGCCGACCGACCCGCACGAGGCGTTCTGGTCCGCCACCGCCTCCGGCTGCCTCACCGGCCCCTGCCAGTCCTTCACCGGCGGGCGGCCCCCGCTGGCCTACTGGAACGCCGCCGCGCTGGTCGGCGCCGACCAGGCCCCGCAGCTGTCCGTCTGGAGCCGGGCGGAGCTGTTCTGGCAGATCCCGATCGACCCGGGCCACCTGCACGCCTACCAGCTCGGCGCGGCCCAGCAGTTGCTGGCCTCGATGCTCGACGGCTCGCTGGCCGCCTCGCTGCCGCAGCGCTCCGGCGTCCCGCTGCTGCGGCCCACCTCGATGCTGCCCACCCTCTTCGAGCGCGCCGTGCAGCAGCGCGCGGCCGCCGCCCCCCTCTACGCGATCGGCCCGCTGGGCGCCGGCGGCGTGGCGGTGGTGGTGCTGCTGCTGGCCGCCGCCCTCGCCGCCGAC
>NZ_BAAALF010000111.1:0-27214 GCF_039528135.1 Kitasatospora nipponensis
GAGGGGCTGCGCGAGGCGCCCGCCCCCCGCCGGGGCCGGCCCGGCGCGCCCGCCCACCGCCCGCCCACCGCTCCCCCGGGGCGCGCGGCGCTGGCCGACCTGGCCGAGCGCTTCCCGATCGCGGCCGAGCTGGAGGCGCTGCTGCGCGACACCGAGCGGACCGCGGTCGAACTGATCGCCGCGCTGCGACCGCCGACCGGCCCGATCCCCACCGGCCCGCCCCCCGCCGCTCCGACCCCTACCGATCCGCCCGCCGGCGCCCCGGCCCCCACCGTGCGCACCAGCACCCTGCGCGTCTCCTGCGAGGCCATGCCGTACCTGCGCGACCACTGCTTCTTCCGCCAGCGTCCCGACTGGCCGGACCTGGTGGACCGCTGGCCCGTCGTCCCGGCCACCACGATCGTGCGGCACCTGATGGACGCGGCCGAGCGGGCCGAGCCCACCCGGGTGGCCAGTGGCGTGCGGGACATGCGGTTCGGGCAGTGGGTGCCGGCCGCGACCCCGCTGGAGGTGGAACTCACCGTGCGCGAGGCCGACCCGGGCACCCTCGCCGCGTCCTTCGGCGCCTACGCCGGTGGGATCGTCGAACTGACGGACGGCCATGACCTGCCGCCGGCGCCCTGGCCGGTGGACCCGCGCGACGAGCGCGCCCCGGAGCTGACCGCCGCCGCCCTCTACGAGCAGCGGTGGATGTTCCACGGCCCGGCGTTCCAGGGGCTCACCGAGCTGACCGCGCTCGGCGAACGGCACGTGCGCGGTGTGATCACCGCGCCCGCCGCCCCCGGCGCGCTGCTGGACAACGTGGGCCAGCTGCTCGGCTACTGGATCATGGCCACCCGCACCGACCGCACCGTCGTCTTCCCGGTCGGCCTGCGCCGGCTGCGCTTCTTCGGCCCGGAGCCCCGGCCCGGCACCGAGCTGCACTGCCACATCCGCATCACCGAACTGACCGACACGGTCCTTGCGGCCGACGTGCAGCTGGCGTCGGACGGCACGGTCTGGGCCGAGGTGCACGGCTGGCAGGACCGCCGCTTCGACAGCCACCCCGAGACCCGCCCGGTCGAACGGTTCGTCGAGCGCAACACCCTCTCGGCGCCGCAGGACGGCGGCTGGATGCTGCTCCACGAGCGCTGGCCGGACCTGGCCTCCCGCGACCTCATCATGCGCAACCACCTGGGGGCCGCCGAACGGGCCGACTACGAGCGGCAGCCGCCGCGCGGTCGCCGGGCCAGGCTGCTGGGGCGGATCGCGGTCAAGGACGCGGTGCGGCGGTGGCTCTGGGACCGGGGTGAGGGCCCGCTGTACCCCGCCGAGATCGAGGTGCGCAACGACCCGGACGGCAGGCCCGGGGTGTTCGGGGTGCACGGCCGTACGCTCCCGGACCTCGACGTCTCCCTCGCGCACCGGCACGAGGCGGCGGTCGCCCTCGTCCGGCCGAGCCGTCCCGGCGGCGGGCCGGGCGTGGGCATCGACCTCGAAGAGGTGACGCAGCGCCCGGCCCCGACGGTCGCGGTCGCGCTCGACCCGGCGGAGGTGGACCTGCTGGCCGCCTGCCGCAGCGCCCACGGCGGCACCGAGGCGCTCTGGTTCACCCGCTTCTGGGCCGCGAAGGAGGCGGTGGCCAAGGCGGCGGGCACCGGACTGCGCGGCCGCCCCCGCGACTTCACGGTGGTCCGCGCCGATCCCCGCACCCTGCTGGTCACGGCCCCCGCGGCGGGCGGACCACGCACCCACCGGGTGCGCTGCACGGAGGTCGACAACCCGCCCGGCCTCCCGACGCGCCACTACGTCGTCGCCTGGACCACGCACGACGCCTCCACCACCGACGACACCGCGACCACCGACGACACCGCGACCGCGACCGCGCACAGCACCGCGACCGCGCACGACGCCCGGACCACGGCCGACGCCCAGAACCCTCCCGCCGACACGCACGAAGGACCGGTGACCGCATGACCACCAGCGGGCAGACCACGGAACGCCACCCGCTCACCGAGCAGGAGATCCTCGGCGAGATCGCCGGCATGCTGGCCGCCGTGCTGGGCGACTACGGCCTGGAGGAGTCCGAGGTCACCATGGAGGCCCGGTTCACCGAGGACCTCGAACTGGAGAGCATCGACCTGGTGACCCTGGCCGGCCGGCTCCAGGACCGCTGGGGCGCCCGGATCAACTTCGCCGAGTTCATCGCGGGCATGGAGCTCGAGGAGATCATCGGACTGACGGTGGGCCGGCTGGTCGGCTACGTCGCGGACCGGCTGCGGGACGAGGAGCCGAGCTGACCATGGCCTTCCTCGACCTCGACGGACTCCGCTTCCACGTGCAGGAGCTCGGCCCCCGCGACGCGCGACCGCCCGCGGCGACCGTCGTCCTGCTGCACGGCCTGCTCACCGACAGCCTCGCCAGCTACTACTTCACCCTGGCACCCGCCCTGGCCGCCGCCGGGCTGCGGGTACTGATGTACGACCAGCGCGGCCACGGCCGCACCGAGCGGCCGCCGACCGGCTACCGGCTCGAGCACTTCGCCGACGACCTGGAGGCCCTGCTGGACCGGCTGGGCATCACCGGCCCCGTCCACCTGCTGGGCAACTCCTTCGGCGGCACGGTGGCCTTCGCGCTGGCCGCCCGGCGCCCGGCGCAGGTCCTGGGCATCCTGGCCATCGAGTCCGAACCGGCCACCGCGGCCTGGGCCGCCAAGCTGGCGGACATCCTGGAGCGGGCCGAGAGCGAACTGGTCAAGAAGTCCACGCTGGCCTGGATCACGGCCACACGCGGCCGGCACACCGCCCGGCTCGCCCGCTCGGCCGGCGCGATGATGACCCAGACCTCGCTGGCGCGCGAGATCCCCGCCAGTCGGCTGCCCGGGGAGGCCGAGCTGCGGGCCATCCGCTGCCCGGTGCTGGCCGTCTACGGCACCCGCTCGGACCTGGCCCCCCAGGCGGCCTGGCTGGACGAGCTGCTGCCCGACTGCCGCAGCACCTTCGTCCCCGGCCAGGAGCACTCCGTCCTGATCGAAACCCCGGACGTGGTACGGGAACTGACCCTGTCCTGGCTGCGCGAGCAGGGCGTGGCCCTGCGCACCGCCTGCGCACCGGCCGGCGGCCGGCCGGCGGGCACGGTCACGGTCCGGCCGGCGGGCACCGTCACGGTCCGGCCGGCGGACGCGGGGACCGTCCGGCAGGCGGCCCCGGAGACCATCGCGGGAACGGCCCGGTGAGCCGGGTCCTGTTCGTCGTCCCGCCGCTGGTCGGGCACGTGAACCCGACCGTGGGCGTGGCCGGCGAGCTGACCGCCCGCGGCCACACCGTGGCCTGGGCGGGGGTGCCGGAGCTGGTCGGCGCCCTGGCCGGCCCACGCGCCGAGGTCCTCCCCTGCGCCGTGCCCTCGGGGCAGGAGGCGCAGCGGCCACCGGAGCTGCGCGGGCCGGCGGCGCTGAAGTTCCTCTGGGAGGCGTTCCTGGTCCCGCTCGCCGAGGCGATGGCCCCCGGCGTGGAGGCCGCGGTGCGCCGCTTTCGCCCCGACCTGCTCGTGGTGGACCAGCAGGCGGTGGCCGGCGCGCTCGTCGCCGAGCGGCTCGGCCTGCCCTGGGCCACCTCCGCGACCACCTCGGCGGAGTTCACCGGCGCGCTGAGCGGCATGCCCCTGGTGGACGGTTGGATCCGCGGGCTCCTCGGCGACCTGCGCGGGCGCCTGGGCGATCCGGCCCAGGGCGGCGACCCCCGTTTCTCCCCGCGGCTGACGCTCGCCTTCACCACCGCCGAACTCACTGGCCCTCTCGGCCCGCCACCGGGTCCGATCCGGTTCGTCGGCCCCTCGATCACGACCCGCCCCACGGCCGCGGACTTCCCCTGGCCGTGGCTGGATCCGCACCGCGCGACGGTGCTGGTCACCCTCGGCACGGCCAACGGCGACACCGGCACCGCCTTCCTGACGGCCTGCCGGCAGGCCGTGCGGGCCCGCGCCGGGCGGCTGCAGGCGGTCGTCGTCGACCCCGGTCGGGCCCTGGGAGATCCGGCCCCCGATCCCGACGTCCTGGTCCTGCCGTCCGTGCCGCAGCTGCCGTTGCTGGCCCGCACCGCCGCCGTGATCTGCCACGCCGGCCACAACACCGTCTGCGAGGCGCTGTGGCACGGGGTGCCGCTGGTGGTCGCCCCGATCCGCGACGACCAGCCGGTGGTGGCCGGTCAGGTGGCGGCGGCCGGCACCGGCGTGCGGGTGCGCTTCGGCCGGGTCGACGCGACCCGGATCGGCCGGGCGCTGGACGCGGTGCTCGACGACCCCGCCCACCGGGGCGCGGCCCGGCGGATCGGTGCCTCGTTCCGCACGGCGGGCGGCGCGTCCGCCGCGGCCACCCACCTCGAACGGCTGGTCACCGCGGAGCCGGCCGCAGAGCCGGCCGCGGACCCCGCCACCGAGGCCGTCGAGCACGTCACGCACCCCGGCCCACGGACAGGGAGGACCTGATGACCACCACCGAAACCGGCCCGTCCGCACCCGACCCGACCGCACCACAGCCCGTCGGAAAGGCCGCCGCACGGGCCCGCCAGGTCGCCGCCCTGCGCCCCGACTACCGGGCCCGACTGGCCGACGGCACCGAGCGCTTCTTCGAGGCGCGCCGCCCCGACTGCCCCTGGTGCCACTCCCCCCGTCTGCGGGTCCGCCTGCGCACCCGCGACCTGCTGCAGCACAAGCCGGGACGGTTCGTGCTGGAGGAGTGCCGCGACTGCGGTCACGTCTTCCAGAACCCCCGACTCACGAGCGGCGGGCTGGAGTTCTACTACCGCGACTTCTACGACGGCCTGGGCGAGCAGCGCCTGGGCGGGATGTTCTCGACCCGGGCCTCGGTCTACCGCGGCCGCGCGCGCTCGGTCGCCCCCTTCCTCGCCGCGCCGAGCCGCTGGCTGGACGTCGGCACGGGCCACGGGCACTTCTGCGAGACCGCCCACGAGCTCTTCCCGCGCACCTCGTTCGACGGCCTGGACCTCAGCGAGGGCGTGCGACTGGCCGAACGCGAGGGCCGGCTGGCACACGGCTTCCAGGGCTCGTTCCCCGAGCTGGCCCCCACCCTGGCCGGGCGGTACGAGGTGGTGAGCATGTTCCACTACCTCGAACACAGCACGGACCCGACACGGGAGTTGACGGCCGCGCGGACCGCACTGCGCCCCGGCGGGCTGCTGCTGATCGAGGTCCCCGACCCGCAGTGCCGTTCGGCCCGCCTGCTCGGGCGGTGGTGGCTGCCCTGGCTGCAACCGCAGCACCTGAACCTGATGCCCGCGGCCAACCTGCGTCGCCGCCTCGGCGAGCTGGGCTTCGAGGTGGTCCTGGAACAGCACGGCGAGCCCCACGATCCGGTGGACCTGCTGGCCGCCTGCTGGCTGCTGCTGGACGCCGTCGCCCCGCGCGAGGACGCGCCCTGGCTGCCCGGGACCCCGCCGGGCCTGCCGCGGCGGCTGCTGCGCGGGGCCCTCTTCCTGGCGGGCGCCCCGCTGCTGTTGCTGGCCACCGGACTCGACCGCCTGGTCGCCCGCTTCGCCGGCCGGGCCCGCCTGTCCAACGCCTACCGGTTGCTCGCCCGCCACGACGCGCGGCCCTGACCGTCCCCCCTCCGCTGCCGAAGGACCACACCCCTTGCCTGCCACTCCGCTGCCCCTCGCCCTGGCCAACCTGCTGCTGCGGCCCGGATTCGGCGCCCGTCGCCACCCCGACCGGGTCTTCGACCGGCTCCTGGCCACCGCCGGACAGGCGGACGGGGACCAGCCCTTCGCCGAGGACTTCCGGCTGCTGCTGCGCGACTGGTCCAAGGACGAGCACCTCACCCCGGTCGGCTGGGCGTCCGCGCAGGCGCACGTCCGCCGCCAGCTCGCCAACCGGGCCCGGATCCGCCGGCTGATCTCCCGGCACCCCGCGATCGAGGACGAGCCCATCGAGCGCCCGGTGTTCGTGGTGGGCCTGCCGCGCACGGCCACCACCCTGACGCACGGCGTGCTCTCCCTGGCGGCCGAGCACCGCTGCCCCCTGCTGTGGGAGTTGCTCACCCCCGACCTGGAGCCGACGCCCGAGCAGCGCCGCAGGGCGGTCACCGCCGCGCGCCGGATGGTCGGCGCGATCGACCTGTTCGCCCCGCGGTTCCGCGACGTCCACCCGCTGGACGCCGAGAGCCCCGACGAGTGCACCTTCGCCCTGCCGCACACCGTCATGCCGCTCTCCCAGGTCCGCATCCCCGGCTACCGGGCCCGGCACCACCAGCGGGACTTCGTCCCCGACTACCGCTACCTCAAGCAGGTCTTCCAGGTCCTCCAGTACGGTCGCCCGCGCCGCCGCTGGGTGCTGAAGTCACCCATGCACCTGGAGAACCTCGACGCCCTGCGCACCGCCTTCCCGGACGCCACCGTCGTGTGGACGCACCGCGACCCGGTCACCGTGGTGGCGTCCTTCTGCAGCCTGGTCGAGCACGGCATGGCCATCACCCTGCGCCCCCTGGACCTGCACGGGATCGGCGCCACCTGGCTGGACGTGCTCAGCCGCGCCATGACCCGGGGCCTGGCGGCCCGCGCCTCGATCCCCCGCGAGGCGCTGGTGGACGTCCCCTACTCCTGGCTCGGGTCCGACCCGGCCACCGGCGCCCCGCGGCTCTACGCGTCCGTCGGCGCCCGCTGGAGCAGCGCCACCGCGACCCGGCTCCCGGAGATCACCGCCCGCCCCCGGGGCACCCGCCCGCACAGCTACGACCTGGCGCGCTACGGCCTGACCCGGGCCGGCGTCGAGTCCGCGTTCGCCGACTACAACACCCTGCGCGCCGAGGTCGACCCGAGCTGACGCCGGGGCCACGGCGGACCGGACGGCCTGCGGCGGGTGGTAGATTCCGCCCCTTGTGCGCGGGTGCCGGACCACGCCGGTTGCCCGTCCGACCGTTCGAACAGTTCTGATCCGGAGGCAGTGGTGGGTGGGACGGGATCTTCCCCGCGGGCGGTCGAGGCCCCCAGGAACGAGGACGGCGGCTACACCGCCCACGGCGTCCGGTTCGCGGACCCCTACGACGGGCTGGAGCGGTTGGAGGATCCCGCCACCGTCGCCTGGATCGCCGGTCAGGAGGCGGTCACCCGCGGCGTGTTGGACGCGGTGCCGGGCCGCGCGTGGCTGCGCGCCGCGATCGCCCGCTCCTCGCGCTGGGCCCGGCTGACCCCGCCCGTGGCCACCACGCCGGAGGGGCGGCGGTTCTTCTGGCAGGCGGACGCCTTCGACGAGAAGCTCCGTCTGATGTGTCAGCACACCCCCTCGCAAGAAGCACGACCGGTGCTCGACCCCACCACCTGGCCGGACGAGGAGACGCTGGCCTTCGCGGTTCCCTCGCCGGACGGACGGCTGGTGGCCTTCGGCACGTCCGTGGGAGGCACCCAGGAGGCGGTGATCCGGGTCCTGGACGTCGCCTCGGGCGACACGCTGCCGGACCGGCCGCGGGGCACGGGCCAGGAGTCGGTGGCGTGGCGCCCCGACTCCTCGGGCTTCTTCTACGCCGCCTGCCCCGAGCCCGGCGACGTCCCGGCCGGCGAGGGTGCCTTCTGGCACGCGGTGTACGAGCACACCATCGGCTCCACGGCCCCCGCCCGCCGGGTGCACGGCGACGACCGGAACAAGGAGTACTGGTTCGTCGTGGAGGTGAGCGAGTGCGGGCGCTACGCCGTCATCACCACCTGGGACTTCGTCCACGCCAACGACGTCCACCTGCTGCGGCTGGCCGACGACGCGCTGATCCCGGTGGCCACCGGCATGCGGTCGGTCAACCGGGTGCAGGTCCTCGACGACGCCCTGCTGATCCGCACCGATCTCGACGCGCCCCGCGGCCGGCTCTGCACGGCCCCGCTCTCCTCGCCCGCGGACTGGCGGACCCTGATCCCCGAGGGCCGGGACGTGCTGCAGTCGGTGACGGGCGTCGCGGGGCGGCTGTACGCGGTGCACGCGCGATCGGCCGCCCACAGCGTCAGCGTCCACTCCCCCGAGGGGGAGTTCCTGCGCGAGGTGGAGCTGCCGGGGCTGGGCTCGGTCAACCACGACGAGGGCAGCGGCACGGTCAGCGGAGTGCGCGGCGGGTGGGCCGGCGAGGAGGTGTGGATCGACTTCACCTCCTACCTGCAACCGCCCTCGGTCTACCGCTACGACTTCGGGGCCAACCGTCTGATCCCCTATCACGTCCCCGACGCGGGGATCGAGGCCCGCGACTTCACGACCCAGCGGGTCCGGTACACCTCCCCCGACGGCACCCGGGTGTCGATGTTCCTCGTCCACCGCACGGACGTGACGCCCGACGGGAACCGGCCCGTGCGCCTGAGCGGGTACGGCGGGTTCAACATCTCGGTGGAACCGCGCTTCACGGCCTTCAACGCGGCCTGGCTGCGGCTGGGCGGCGTGCTGGCCTACCCCCACGTGCGCGGCGGCGGGGAGTACGGCCGCGACTGGCACCAGGCGGCCGTCGGCACGCGACGACAGAACGCCTTCGACGACTTCGTCGCCGCCGCGCGGTGGCTGGTCGAGGCGGGCTGGACGGTCCCGGAGCGGATCCTGTCCCGCGGGAACAGCAACGGCGGCCTGCTGGTCGCCGCCACCGCGCTGCAGGCCCCCGACGCCTTCGGAGCCGTCTACTGCCGGGCACCGGTCCTCGACATGCTGAGGTTCCCGGCCTTCGGCTTCCTGGCGGCGGCGACCGTCGAGTACGGCGCGAACCACGACCCGGTCGAAGGCCCGTACCTGGCGGGGTACTCGCCCTACCACAACGTGCGACCGGGCCGCCGCTACCCCGTGATGGCCTTCGCCTCCGCCCTGAACGACCGCACCGCACCGCCGCACGATCCGCTCAAGATGGTCGCGCGGCTCCACGCGCGGGCCGACGCCGGCGGCCCGTACCTGCTCCTGCCGCTGCGCGGCTCGGGCCACGGCGGCGGCACCACGGCCTCCGCCCTGGTCGACCAGGACACCGACGAACTCGCCTTCTCCTGCTGGGCTCTGAAGGTGAGTCCGCCGCAGGCGGACGCCGACGCCGGCGCGCAGGCGGTCGCGCCCCGGCCCGGTTCCCGGTGAGCGTCCTACCAGCGGTACCAGCGGCTGCGGGAGCCGGCGCCGTCGGTGGCGCGGGCGACGAAGCCCACCAGCCAGAACACCAGGACGATCACCGCCACCCACCACAGGGCCTTGAGGGCGAATCCGGCGCCGAAGAGGAGCAGGGCCAGCAGTAGGACGAGAAGCAGGGCAACCATGAGGTGACCTCCATGTCGGTGTCGACCTCGTCTGCCCCCGGAGGCGCCCGGCATGCGCCCGGCCCCGGTGCGCGGGTCCGGCGGGGGTGAGATGGCCCACTTCCCACCGTTTGCGGGAAGTTCGCCCCCGGCGGAGGGCGTGCGGTAGCGTCCCGGACTGGATGACAGGTGCCTGGCACGGCTTCGGCACGGCCTCTGGTCGAGTGGGCAGCCGGATCGGGCGTTGACGGTGGCGGGCCGGTGGCCTGGCGCTCTACGTGGAAGGCGGCGCCTCGATGGCCGGCTCGACCAAGCCCCCGGCACAGCGCTCCGACGGCGGCGGCGCCGCACAGGTCGGCGAACCGGACCTGCGCCGCCTGCTGGCCGGGCTCACCGCCGTGCGTGACGGCGACTTCGGCACCCGGCTGCCCGACGACGCGGACGGCCTGCTCGGCGAGATCGCCACCGTCTTCAACGGCATGGTCGACCAGCTCTCGCTCTTCACCTCCGAGGTGACCCGGGTCGCCCGGGAGGTCGGCACCGAGGGCATCCTGGGCGGCCAGGCCGACGTCAAGGGCGTCTCGGGCACCTGGCGGGACCTGACCGACTCGGTCAACGTCATGGCCGACAACCTCACCGCCCAGGTCCGCTCGATCGCCCAGGTGGCCACCGCGGTCGCCCAGGGCGACCTCTCGCAGAAGATCAACGTCACCGCGCGCGGCGAGATCCTGGAGCTGAAGGAGACCATCAACACGATGGTCGACCAGCTCTCCTCCTTCGCCGGGGAGGTGACGAGAGTCGCCCGCGAGGTGGGCACCGAGGGGCGTCTGGGCGGGCAGGCGGACGTGCAGGACGTCTCGGGCACCTGGCGGGACCTGACCGAGTCGGTCAACGTCATGGCCGACAACCTCACCGCCCAGGTCCGCTCGATCGCCCAGGTCACCACCGCCGTCGCCCAGGGCGACCTCTCGCAGAAGATCCGGGTGGACGCGCGCGGCGAGATCCTGGAGCTCAAGGAGACCATCAACACGATGGTCGACCAGCTCAGCGCCTTCGCCGACGAGGTGACCAGGGTCGCCCGCGAGGTGGGCACCGAGGGCAACCTCGGGGGGCAGGCCACCGTCCGCGGTGCCTCCGGCACCTGGAAGGACCTGACCGACAACGTCAACGTGATGGCCTCCAACCTCACCGGCCAGGTGCGGTCCATCGCCCAGGTGGCCACCGCGGTCGCCAAGGGCGACCTGTCGCAGAAGATCAACGTGGAGGCCAAGGGCGAGGTCGCCGCACTCGCCGGTGTGATCAACACCATGGTCGACACGCTCTCCGCCTTCGCCGACGAGGTGACCCGGGTGGCCCGCGAGGTCGGCACCGAGGGCACGCTGGGCGGTCAGGCCCGGGTCCCCAACGTGGCCGGCACCTGGAAGGACCTCACCGACAACGTCAACTTCATGGCCCACAACCTCACCAGCCAGGTCCGCAACATCGCCCAGGTCACCACGGCCGTCGCCCGGGGCGACCTGACCCGCAAGATCGACGTCGACGCCCGCGGCGAGATCCTGGAGCTCAAGACCACCATCAACACCATGGTCGACCAGCTGAGCGCCTTCGCCGCGGAGGTGACCCGGGTCGCCCGCGAGGTCGGCAGCGAGGGCCGGCTCGGCGGGCAGGCCGAGGTCGAGGGCGTCTCCGGCACCTGGAAGCGGCTCACCGAGAACGTCAACGAGCTGGCCGGCAACCTCACCCGGCAGGTCCGCGCGATCGCCGAGGTCACCAGCGCGGTGGCGGCCGGCGACCTGACCCGCTCGATCACCGTGGACGCCTCCGGCGAGGTCGCCGACCTCAAGGACAACATCAACTTCATGGTCGAGTCGCTGCGCGAGACCACCACGGCCAACGAGCAGCAGGACTGGCTGAAGTCCAACCTGGCCCGGATGTCGGGCCTGATGCAGGGCCGGCGCGACCTGACGGTGGTCGCCGAGCTGATCATGGACGAGCTGACCCCCCTGGTCTCGGCCCAGTACGGCGCCTTCTACCTGGCCGAGGAGAGCGGCGAGGCCGTCTTCCTCAACCTGATCGGCTCCTACGCCTTCCCCGCGGGCTCCACGAGCACCCGCTTCAGACTCGGCGAGTCCTTCGTCGGCCAGGCCGCGCGCAGCCGGCGCACCATCGCCGTCGACGACCTGCCGAGCGGCTACGTCAGCGTCTCCTCCGGCCTGGGCAGCACCGACCCGGTCTCCCTGGTGGTGCTGCCCATCGTGGTGGAGGGGCAGGTCCTGGGCGTCATCGAGCTGGCCACCGTCCGGGCCTTCACGCCCGTCCACCGTGCCTTCCTCGAACAGCTGATGGAGACCATCGGCGTCAACGTCAACACCATCGTCGCCAACGCCCGCACCGACGAGCTGCTCGGCGAGTCCCAGCGGCTCACCTCCGAACTCCAGGTGCGCTCCGAGGAGTTGCAGGCCCGTCAGGAGGAGCTGCAGTCCTCCAACGCGGAGCTGAAGGAGAAGGCGGCGCTGCTCGCGGCACAGAACCGCGACATCGAGACCAAGAACCTGGAGATCGAGCAGGCCCGCCAGGAGCTGGAGGACCGCGCGCACCAGCTCTCGCTGGCCTCCACCTACAAGTCGGAGTTCCTGGCCAACATGAGCCACGAACTGCGCACCCCGCTCAACAGCCTGCTGATCCTGGCCCAGTTGCTGGCGCAGAACCCGACCAGGAACCTGACGGCCAAGCAGGTCGAGTACGCGGGCATCATCCACTCCGCGGGCTCCGACCTGCTGCAGCTGATCAACGACATCCTCGACCTGTCCAAGGTCGAGGCGGGGAAGATGGACGTCACCCCCGAGCGGATCCCGCTGCGCAAGCTGCTGGACTACGTGGACGCCACGTTCCGGCCGCTGACCAGCCAGAAGAGCCTGCGGTTCACGGTGGAGACCGCGCCGGCGGTGCCCGCCGAACTGCTGACCGACGACTACCGGCTGCGGCAGGTGCTGCGCAACCTGCTGTCCAACGCGGTCAAGTTCACCGAGAAGGGCGGCGTGGAGCTGCGCATCGAGGTGGCGGACGACGCCCGGGTGCCGGAGGTCGCCCGCCGTGAGGACGGCCCGGTGATCGCCTTCCACGTCGTGGACACCGGGATCGGGATCGAACCCCAGCACCTGGAGAGCGTCTTCGGGGCCTTCCAGCAGGCGGACGGCACGACCAGCCGCAAGTACGGCGGCACCGGCCTGGGCCTGTCGATCAGCCGGGAGATCGCCTTCCTCCTCGGCGGCGCGATCATCGCGGACAGCGTGCCGGGCCACGGCAGCACCTTCACGCTCTACCTGCCCGCCGCGCGCAGCGAGTTCGTCGAGCTCAACGCGCAGCCCCCGCGCGCGGTCCCGGTCGGCGGGCAGGAGGCGGCGACGCCCGCGGCGGTGCTGCCCGCGCCCCAGCCCAAGCGGCTGCTGGTCATCGAGGAGCGGCCGCGCGGCCTGCTGTCGCTGGTGGCCGAGAGCGCCGTCGCCGACCTCGCGGGCCACCCGGGCCTGGGGGACCCGCGCCCGGCCGTGGAGGTCATCACCACGGTGGGTGCCCGGGAGGCGGCGGCCACGCTGGCCGCGACGCCGTGCCACTGCGTGGTGCTGGAACTCGACCTGCCGGACGGCGCGGCGCTGAGCTTCCTGGAGGAGATGGCCCGCGACCCCGCCCTGCACAGCGTGCCGGTCCTGGCCCACAACAACCGCCGCCTCGGGGTCGCCCAGGAGCAGGCCCTGCAGCAGCGCGCCACCGGGCAGCCACTCGAACTCCTCTCCAGCCTGGACGAGTTGCGCGAACGCATCGCCCTGCACCTGAGCGCCGACCAGCCGGGGGACGTGCTGCCGCTGGTGCGCAGCGAGGACCCGGCCGCCGCCGCGCTGGCGCAGCACGTGGACGGCTCGCTCGCGGGGCGGACCGTGCTGGTGGTCGACGACGACGACCGCAACCTCTACGCGCTCACCGGGATCCTGGAACTGCACGGCATGCGGGTGCTGCAGGCCGAGAACGGACGTGCGGCGATCGACACCCTCACCGCGCACCGCGGCGTCGATCTGATCCTGATGGACGTGATGATGCCGGAGATGGACGGCTACGCCGCCACCAGTGCCATCCGCGCGATGCCCGAGCACGCGCAGCTTCCGATCATCGCCGTCACCGCCAAGGCCATGATCGGCGACCGGGAGAAGAGCCTCGCCTCCGGGGCCAGCGACTACGTCACCAAGCCGGTCGACGCGCGCGACCTGATCGCGCGCATCGAACAGTGGCTGCGGCCGTAGCCACGGCCCGCCGGCTGCCCCCCACCGCAGCCGGCCGCCGCGCGCCCGCCCCCCCCCCGGCCAGCCGGCCGCAGCGCGCCGGCCCGACCGACGACCCCGCCACCCGAGGAGATACCGCGATGCACGACTCCCAGCCGCCTCGGGACACGCCGGAGCAGCCGCACGCGGACGCCGGGCGCGGCTCGGACACCGGGCACGGTCCGGACACCGGGCACGGTCCGGACACCGGGCGCGGCTCGGACACCGCGCGTACCTCCGCGGGTGGAGCGGTGCCGCGGGCGGGCGGGGGCGTGATGGGTCGGCTCACCTCCACCGTCGACCGGCTGAGCCGCGAGCTCACCCGGGCCCAGGCGCAGGCGGACGGCCGGGCGCTGGTCGAACTCGCCAAGGGGATCATCGTGGAGCGCCTGGGCGTCTCCCCCGCCGAGGCCGGCCGCCAGCTCGACTCGCTGGCCGAGCAGTCGAAGCTCTCCGTGCTGGAACTGGCGGCCGACCTGGTCAACCAGGCCTCGCACGACCGCATCGCCGAGCTGGCCCGCGAGTTCGTGGCCGGTGCGGGCGAGCCGTCGGTGGGTTTTCGGCTGCGCAGCGCCGAGGCGGGAATGCTGGGGGCCTCCGACGTGCAGGCCGTCGCGCAGTCGGTGCTGGAGCACGCGCTACGGCCGCTCGGGGCACAGGCCGTGGCGATCTGGGCCGCCAACTCCGACCAGTCCCTGACCCTGGTGGGCTGGGCCGGGTTCGCCGACGAGCAGGAGGCGGTGCGCTGGCGTCACGTCCCGCCCGGGGTGCCCGTGCCGGCGCGCCGCGCGTTGACCGATCGGGCCCCGGTGGCGTACGAGTCGCTGGCCGCGGCGGGCCTGCCCTCGATCGGGCAGAGGGAGTTCAGCGGCGGACGGCTGGCGGTTCCGGCCGGCGCGGGCGGCCGGATCACCGGCGTCCTGGAGATCTGCTGGCCCGGTGCCCTGCCGGCGCGGTCCCAGTCGCTGCAACGGCAGTTCGAGGCGCTGGCCGAGCTGTGCGCCACCGCGCTGGACTCCCGGCCGGCGAGCGGCGGCGCCGCGGGCAACGGCGACGTCGACCCGCAGACGGCCGACCTGCTGGAGCTGGTCCACGGCCTGCACGACCCCTGCCTGGTCCTGCGCCCGGAGCTGGACGCGGTCGGCCGGGCGGGTGACTACCTCATCGACCACCTCAACCCGAGCTTCGAGGACTTCGCCGGCCGCCCGCGCAGCGCCATCGTCGGCGCCCGGCTGCTGGAGGCCTACCCGCTGGCCGCCGAACCGGGCGGCCTCTTCGAGAAGGTCGAGCACGTGCTGGCGACCGGCGAATCGTTCCGCTCCCCGCGGATGGACCTCGCCGCCCTGGTCGACGGCGTCCCGCTGACCACCCGGGCCCGGGTGAGCATCAGCCGCCACGGGACCCGCGTGGTCGTCATCTGGCGCCCCGAGGACGGCGCCGCCCACGTCGCCGGCCTGCTGCAGCACGCGCAGCGGCTGGGACGCATCGGCGGGTTCGAGGAGAACCTGCACACCGGTGAGATCGCCTGGAACGAGACGCTGTTCGACCTGCACGGCCTGCCGTCCCACGCCGACCCCATCCCCCTGGAGCGGCTGCCCGCCCACGCGCACCCCGACGACGAGCACACCATCGGCCGGTTCCTGCGCACCCTGCTGCACCACCAGCGGGCCGCCTCCACCGCCTTCCGCCTCCAGCGCGCCGACGGCATAGCCCGGCACATCCGGGTCGTCGCCGAACCGGTCCTCGACGCCGACGGCCGCATCGCCGCCGTCCGCGGCGCCTACCAGGACGTCTCCGCCCAGCACTGGACCGAGGTCGCGCTCGCCGCCACCCGCGACCAACTCGCCCACAGCGAGCAGCAGGCCGCCGAACGCAACCGGCTCGCCCTGCAACTGCAGCACGCCATCATGCCGCCCAGCCGCGGTCCGCTGGACCTGCACGACCTGCGCGTGGCGGTGCGCTACCGCCCCGCCGAGAAGGACCACCTGGTCGGCGGCGACTGGTACGACGCCCTCGCGCTGCCCAGCGGCCAGGTGCTGCTCTGCGTGGGCGACGTGGCCGGGCACGGCATCGAGGCCGCCACCGGCATGGTCGCGCTGCGCAACGCGCTGCGCGGCCTGGCCGCCACCGGCGCCGGCCCCGGCCAACTGCTGAGCTGGCTCAACACCGTGACCCACCACCTGACCGACAACGTCACCGCGACGACGATCTGCGCGCTGTACGAGCCGCGGACCCGGGCCCTGCGCTGGGCCAGGGCCGGCCACCTCCCGCCGCTCCTGCTGCGCGACGGCCGGGCCGGCGAACTGCCCACCGTCGCCGGGATCCTGCTCGGCGCGATCGACCAGGCCGACTACGAGGAGGGCGAGATCCAGCTGAGGCCCGGGGACACCCTGATGATGTACACCGACGGCCTGATCGAACGCCGGGACCGCTCCCTGGAGGAGTCCCTCGACGACCTGCTGACCACCGCCGGGGACGCCGACGGCCTCACCGAGCTCGACCGCCGGCTCGACCACCTGCTGCGGTACAGCAGCTCCGACACCGACGACGACACCTGCCTGATCGGGATCACCGTCCGCTGACCCGGCCGCCCGCGCCGGGTCAGTCCGGCGGCTCCTGGGGACGGGGGCGGCCCGGCTCCGGGGGTCCCGGAGGCGTGGGCGGAGCCGCACCGGGCTCCGCGGGCCAGCCGGGCGCGGGCAGGACGGGCGGCTCGGTCGGTGGCCGGGGCGAGCCGGGCGGGGCCGGCGGATCCGGCGACAGCGGGGGCGTGGTCGGGTCCGGCGGTGCCGGCGGCACCGGCGGATCCGGGAGCGCCGGCGGGAGGCACGGTTCGAGTGGTGCGGGGGTGGAGGCCATGGGGTGTCCTTTCCTCTGGCCCGCGGCAGGAGCCGCGCGGCCTACCGGTGTCGGACCGGGTCGGACCGGGTCGGTCAGTCGAACGCGCCCGGTTCCTCGCAGCCGGCCGGTCGCCGGGGTGACGGCAGCCTCCGGGCCGTGTCCGCTGCCTCGGCGGCGGGTCGGTGGAACTCCACGCTGACCTCCTCGCACGACTTGTACGAAGCGGCGGTGGCGTAGGAGGTGTAGGCCCGGCGGTCGGCCGGGGTCAGCGCGGCGTCGTCGGTGAAGGGGGCCGCGATGCTGCGGGGCCAGAGCCGGCGGGTGCGCACCGCCGCGCTCTCCGCGCAGACCACGAGCGTCAGCGCGCCCAGGTAGAGCCACGCCAGCAGGCCCAGCACGATGCCGAACAGGCCGTAGGTGGCCGTCGCGCCGCGCAGTTGGTGGCCGACGTAGTAGGTGCTCGCCCCGAGCAGCGCCTGCCAGATCAGCGAGGCCGCCACCGCCTCCGGCCACAGGAGGCGGATGCGCAGGTGGCGGTCGGTCAGGAGTCCGAACGCGAGCAGGAGCAGGCCCGTGTCGAGCGCCACCGACAGTGGGACGGCGGCGACCCGGACCGCCCAGCCCGGCGCGATCCCCTCGGCGTGCACGGTGCCGATCAGACCGGCCGGCCCGCTGGAGACCAGGAGGCCGGTGGCGAGGACCGCCAGCAGCGGCAGCCCGCGGAGCCGGGCGGCCAGAGCACCGGGGCGGCGGTGCTGGGGAACGGCCCAGATGGTGTTGAAGGCGTTCTGGATCGCCTGTGCCACGCCCAGCGCGCCGTAGAGGCTGCCCGCGACACCCACGGCCAGGGCGAAGCCGTTGCCCTGGAGGGAGTGGATGTTGTGGCCGAGTTGGTCACCGATCACCGGGACCCGACTCAGTGCCGAATGCAGGACCTCCTGCTGCAACGCGGCGTTCCCCTGGAGCGCGAAGCCCAGCAGGGTGACCAGGAGCAGCAGCACCGGGAAGAGCGAGAGGAAGCCGTAGTAGGTGATCAGTGCGGCCATCGAGCCGCCCTGGTCGTCGATGAACTTGTAGACGGTGGCGATGCCGAGGCCCACGCGGCGGTGCCCTCGCTGGTAGTGGTCGAGTCTGCTGAGCACGCTCATGGTCGCTACGTCCTGTGGGGTGGGTGGCCGCGTCGGGCCGGATCAGTGCCGGCGACGGCGCAGCGCGAGCACCGTGAGCAGCCCGCCGCCGAGCGCCACCACCCCGAGGCCGGCCGACCGCGTGCGGACGGCGCGGGCGGTGCGGGTGGCCGCGTGCCGCGACCAGAGCAGGGCGAGCGCCAGCCGGACGCGTGCCCGGGCCACCGCGTCGTCCGTCTCGGCCCGGCCGAGGGTCCCGCTCACCACCCCGGCGGTCGCGGGGACGTCGGTCAGGGGATCCGGCTCGGGGACTCCCAGCACCTCGTGGGCCTGCTCCCGGTCGAATTCGGCGAGCGTGGTGGGGGCTCCGGTGGGACCGTCGGGGCGACTCATGGCGACCTGCTTTCCGTGTCCGTGTCCGTGTGCGTGTCCGTGTGCGGTGTGTCCTGTGCGGTGTGCCGTGTGCGGGGGCTCGCCTGTCCGCTCCGGCGCCGGCTAAACCGGTGTCGCCCGCGGGCGGCAGGTCGGCCTCGACCCGTCCTCGCCCCGCGCGGACCCGCCGGGAATGCCCGGGGGACGGACCGCGTTGGAGCCATCAACAGCAGGAATGGAAACGATAACCATTCCGTCCATGGCCGGTGGGTCCGCCCACACCAGGCCCGAGAGGACACCGATGGCCCGCAACGAGCTCCGTCCGGTCGTCACCCTGCGTTCCACCGCGGGGACCGGCACCACCTACGCCACCCGCAAGAACCGCCGCAACGACCCCGACCGGATCGTGCTGCGCAAGTACGACCCGGTCGTCGGCCGGCACGTCGAGTTCCGCGAGGAGCGCTGACCGCGCACCCCTCCCCCGACCGGCGCCCGCCCCCCGACCGCACCCCAACCCCCACCCTCACCCCCACATCGGAGGACCCCATGAAGCCCGGAATCCACCCCGCCTACCGCCCGGTCGTCTTCCGCGACAAGGTCGGCGGCCTCACCTTCCTCAGCCGCTCCACCGCGGCCGGCGACCGGACGGTGACCTGGACGGACGGCACGCGGTACCCCGTCGTCGACGTCGAGGTCTCCGCCGCCAGCCACCCGTTCTACACCGGCACCGCCCGCGTGCTGGACACCGCCGGCCGCGTCGAACTCTTCCACCGCCGCTACGGCTCGGCCCCGGCCACCGCGAAGGGGTAGCGCAGAGGCAGGGGTGGGCACGGCAGTACGCCGGGTGGCTCGGACCGCGTCCCAGCCACCCGGCGTCGCGGTGCCGGGGGACATCGCCGATACAGGAACGACATCCTCTTTACCGGAACCTGACCTGACCGATGAAGGGATGAGACGCCATGCAGACGGCAACCTGACGTCCCACCCCTACCGTTCCCTGCATGTCACCTACTCATGGGCGAATCAGCAGTCACCGCAGCAGCATCCGCAGCCGAACGAGCACCCGGGTCGTCCTGACGGCAGTCGTGGTGGCCGCCGGCCTGGCGACGGCCGCGCCCGCGGGCGCCGCACCGCAGGACGGGGGCGCCGGCGACCGGGTGAGTGTCCATCAGGAGACGGTCACCGCCGCGCAGCAGCAGGCCGTCCAGGACTACTGGACCCCCACCCGGATGAAGCTGGCCGGCGCCCTGGTCCCCGAGGAGACGCCCGTGCCCGCGGACGACGACACGCCGGACGATCCGCGCCCGCTGCCCGCGAACACGCCGGACCCCGGCGCCACCTGGACGCACGGCGGGGCGGTCGACGCGAGCGTCGGCCGGCTCTTCTTCACCTTCTCCGACGGCTACGACGGCAGTTGCACCGCGACGGTCGTCACCGGCGCCAACCGCAGCACCGTCGTCACGGCGGCGCACTGCCTGCGGGGCGTCGGGGCTCCCACCGCCGCCGACACCTGGACCCACAACCTCTATTTCGTGCCCGGCTACCGCAACGGGGCCAAACCACTCGGCGGCTTCAGCATCAGGACCGTGGCCACCTCCTCCCGCTGGGACGCCGACCCGGGCTCGACCACCTCGGCCGACGTCGCGGTGGCGGGCTACGACGCGGGCGTGCTGGTGGCGAACCGTTCGGCCGACGGTCGACGGCTCGCGGACGTCACGGGAAGCCAGCGGATCGCGTTCACCCAGCCCACCCGTGGCGAGTTCGTCCACACCTTCGGGTACCCGAAGGAGCGCCTCAACGACCCCGGCGCCAAGTACGCCGGCTCGCGCATGATCCACTGCGCCGGACCGGCCCAGCCTGGTCCCAAGGCCCCCCTCCTGTGGGGCGAGCCGTGCGACATGTCGCACGGGGCGAGCGGCGGCCCGCACCTCGCGCAGTTCGACACCCGAACCGGCGTCGGCACCGTCGTCGGCGTCACCACCACCACGGACGACCTCGCGGGCGGGCCGACCGGCACGCTCTACGCCACTCGCCTGGGTGACAGCGCCCACCGCCTCTACAGCTGGGCCCAGACCCGCCCGGCCTGACCCCGTACCAGGCCCGGGGGCGACCGCCTCCCGGCGAGCGGTGCCCGGGCGGGGCCACCCGCCCGGGCACCCTTGACCGCGAGGTCGTCGACGTTCGGGTTGTTGCGCAGGGTGATCAGGTGACCCTTGGTCGGACCGCTGGTCGCCGTCAGGCAGCCGCCCTGGTGGGCCCACGATCGGGTCCACCGCCACCGACCTCCGCCAACGCCCCGACCACCGGCTGGGCAACCCCCTGCGGGCCTGGCAGGATGGCGGTCATGGAACGTGTGGTCGGAATCGGTGGGTACTTCCTGCGCGCCAAGAACCCGGCGGCCCTGAGCGCCTGGTACCGGGAGAGCCTCGGCCTCGACACCGACGAGAACGGCGCCTGGCAGCAGGAGGCGGGCGTCAGCGTCTTCGCGCCCTTCGAGGCCGACACCGACTACTTCGGATCGCGCTCCCAGCAGACCATGCTCAACTTCCGGGTCCGTGACCTGGATGCCATGCTGGCGCAGCTGCGCGCCTTGGGGGCCGACGTCGCGGCCGAGGCCCAGGACTTCGAGGGCGTCGGCCGGTTCGGGTGGGTCACCGATCCGGAGGGCAACCGCATCGAACTCTGGCAGCCCGCGGACTGACCGCGCCGCGATCCGGGCTCACTCCCGACTCGCCCCCGACTCGCTCCGGACTCACTCCGGACTCACTCCCGACTCGCCCCCGACTCACTCCCGGGCCGGAAAGAGCTGGCCGAGCTGGTAGTGCAGCACGGCGGTCGCCTCGTCCGCCGTGCGCTGGCCGAGCAGGACGCTCAGGCCGAGGCCGGCGGAGACGGCCATCAGGACGACGGCCTCCTGCCGGGCGTCCATCCGCGGATCGGTCTCCCCGGCCTGCCGCGCGGCCGCGAGATGACCGACGAGGAACGCCTCCATCTCGGCGGGCGCTGCGAGGAACTGCTGGCCGCCGAGCGCGGGATCGGTGATCGAGAGCACCGCGTACTCCGTGTGGACCAGGTGGAAGATCCGGCTCTCCTCGTCGGTGGGGACGGCTTCGAGCAGGACCGCCTCGACGATGTCCCGCGGAGACGGTGCGGTGCCGGTCCTGCGCACCCGGTCGCGGACCCGCTCGCCCATCCGCGCGGTCAGCCGGTTGAGCGCGGCGAGCAGCAGCTGCTCCTTGGTGTCGAAGTAGTACTGCACGAGCCGCACCGAGATGCCCGCCTCCAGGGCGACGGACCGCATGGTGACGGCGTGCAGCCCGGTGTCCGCCGCCGCGCGGAGCAGGGCGTCGATGATCTGGGCCCGTCGCTCCTCGTGGTCCACCAGCTTCGGCATCGGGCTCCCTCCGAACGTTTTTATGGTACAAACATACCATCAAGTCCTGCTGTTTCGCGTATCGGGAGGGGACCATGACCAGGACGAGTGTCGGACGTTTCGTCAGCGAGGAGGCCCGCGGGAAGTTCCTCGAGGCGTACGACCGCGCCATGGAGCTGTGGCCGGACCCGCACGAGGAACTGGACGTCGAGACCACCTACGGCACGGTCCACGTCCACCGCTACGGGGCCCGGACCGGCGATCCGATCGTGCTCCTGCACGGCCACGCCGGACACGCCTCCAACTGGTACCCGCAGGTCGCCGCCCTGGGCGCGAGCCACCCGGTCTACGCGATCGACACCCTGGACGACCCCGGGCGCAGCGTGCAACGCGTCGTCGCGGCCGACGGCGAGGCCAACGCGAGCTGGCTCGGCGAGGTGCTGGCCGGTCTCGGCCTGGAACGCGTCCACCTGGTCGGCCTCTCCTACGGCGGCTGGCTGGCCCTCAACCAGGCCGTTCACGCACCCGAACGCCTCGCGTCGATCGCCCCGCTGGACCCGGGCGGGATCGAGAAGGTTCCCGCGCGGTTCTACCTGCACGCGATCGGCGGGCTGCTCGCCCTGCTCGCCCCGCGCCGGCTGCGGCCCGCCCTGGGACGCCTGCTCGCCAACCCCGCACTCAGCTCACCGCCCGAGATGATCGCCCCGCTGATGCTGGGCATGCGGGCCTACCGGCCGAACACCCGTCCCCCGGCCAGGACGTTCACCGACGAGGAACTGCGCTCGATCCACCTGCCGACCCTCGTCCTGCTCGGAGGCCGCAGCGCGCTGCTGCGCCCCCGCCAGGCACGGGAGCGGGTCACCGCGCTGATCCCCGACGTGCGGGCCGAGATCGTCCAGCGCGCCGGCCACGGCCTCACGCTGGAGTGTCCCGAGCTGATCAACGAACACCTGCTCCAGTTCATCAGCGCGCTGGAGCACCCGGTCGCCCGCTGACGGCCCGCTCAGGCCGCCGTGGTGATGAGGTAGGCGCCGTAGCTGCCGCACTGGGCTCCGGACACCTGGCCGGTGACCACCCAGCCGGGCGAAACGTCAGGGGGTCGGCTCGTCGTCCGCCGCCTCGGGTCCGGCGCCGGGCGCCTGCGGCCCGACACCGCGCCCCTGCCGCAGGCGCGCGGGCAGGCGTCTGCCGAAGTTGTGGAGCCAGCTGGCGCCGAACACGACGACCACCACCGGGAGTCCGAATCGGACGGGGTTGCGCGCGGCGGGCGACCAGCCCGGTTCGAGGGACACGTCGAGCGCCATGGCCAGGCAGATGACGATGAACAGCGGACCGTAGCCGAGCATGTTCCAGGTGTCCCAGCGGGACCCCTCGCTCCGCTCCCGATCGGAGAACGTGATGGCCAAGTCCACTGCGAACAGGGCGAGCAGGAGGCCGGCGAGCGTGAAGAAGACCATCCGCGCAGTATCCCTCCTCGGACACCTCGATACGTGCATGAAATCTGCGGGTCGTGACTCAACAGTCACGGTCCGCTTTTTCATGTCGTAGATCAGATTGCGGTCGCGTGCGTGGTCCTGCTGCTGGTCGTGCTGGTGGTGTTCATCACCTCGTGGCGGCACCAGCTCTGACGCACCACCACGCCGGGCCGCGAAGGTCCAGGTCAGCCGGGTGCCGGCTGGACCGGCCGTATGTGGCCGGTCGGCTGACCTGTTGTTCGGGCACCAGCGCGCCCACGGTGGGGGACGGGACCGCGGGGTTCCGCGGCGACTGCACTGCGGGGAAGCAGGGAGAGGGGGAGATGGTGAGCGGGTACCAGGTCAACGCCGACTTTCCGAGGGAAGCGGAGCTGAAGCTCCGGGGCTCCGCCCCCTGAATCCCTGTCAGGCGATGCACGACGCCATCCGCACCCCCGGACACAGCATCGGGCGGCGACGAAGCACGTGTCGGCCCCGGGCGTCATGCCCCACTGCGGCGTCGGGTGGGCGTTGCGTGTCAGTCAGCCCCAAGAACACATCAGATGGAGGACACAGACGATGGTCAAGGCCCTGAAGGCGGCCGATCCGCGCGAGGTCGGCGGGTACCGGTTGCTCGGACGACTGGGCCACGGGCGACTGGGTGAGGTGTTTCTGGCACGCTCCCGCGGCGGTCGTCTGGTCGCACTGCGGGTGGTCGCACCCGAGGTGAGCGCGGACGCACGGTTCCGCGAGCGCTTCCGCGCGACGGTGGCGTCCGTGCGGGCAGTCAGCGGCTTCTACGTCGCACAGGTGGTCGACGCCGGACCGGACGACAGTCCCTTGTGGTTGGCCGGCGCCTACATCCCCGGCCCGTCCCTCGCGGAAGCGGTGGCAGCCCACGGCTCCATGCCTCAGGAGACGGTACGCGTACTGGGAGCCGGGCTGGCCGAGGCGCTGGAGGCCGTCCACGCCGCGGGCCTGCTCCACCGCGACCTCACTCCCGGCAACGTGATCCTCGCCGACGACGGTCCGCGCGTGACCGACTTCGCACTGGCCCACACCTGGGAAGATGCCCACCCCTCCCGGACGGTCGCCGCGGTCCCCGGCTCGTTCCTGTCGCCCGAGCAGGTCCGCACCGGCGTGAGCGAGCCCGCCTCCGACGTGTTCGCGCTCGGCGCCCTCATCGTCTTCGCCGCCACCGGGGCCCCTCCCTTCGGCCGGGACGCCGGATCCGCCGCACTGCATCGCATCGTCGCCGAGGACCCCGACCTGTCCGGCGTGCCCGCCCCGCTGCTGGGGCTGGTCAGCGCCTGCCTGGCCAAGGATCCCGCCGAACGCCCGAGCCTTCAGCAGATCCGCGAGCTGCTGACCAGCGCGGGTCCGGCGTCCGTGCGCCCGGCCTCCGCGCTCCCAACGACCTGGCTTCCCCCGTCCCTGGCGGACATGGTCGTGGAACGGCAGACAGACGCGCAGGCCCGGGAGCGTACCGCCACACCGAGTCGCCGGACCGTGCTGGCGCTGGCGGGCGGCGGCGCCCTGGCCGCCGTCGGCGTTCCCGTCGCCCTCTGGCGCGGGTCGCGCGGCGGCAGCACAACCCGCCACGGCTCCGGCGCAGCGAGTGGCGCTGGCATGGCGGGCACCCGCGGGCACGCCCTGAAGGTTCAGCCGCTGCGGACCATGGGTGTCGGGGCGCAGAGCAAGGTCTACGACGTGGCGTTCAGCCCCGACGGCATGTTCCTCGCCTCCGGCACCGACGACGGGCAGATCAACGTCTTCCGCGACCCGGGAGGCCTCGGGGCTGACGCCGTGCTCACGGTGCCGGAAGTGGATTCCAGCATGATCAACTCCGTGGCCTTCAGCCGCGGCAATCTGCTGGCCGGCAGCTACATGCTGCCGCCCGACTTCAACACCGGGAACATCGCGGGCGACCGGCTCGGCGTCACCGTCTGGCAGGTCACCCCCACCAGCGAGATCGCGTCCTTCAAGAAGGTGGTCTCGGTGGTCTCCGACACCGAGGGGACGACCCTTTCGTTGGGAAACGCCGTCGCGCTGAGTCCGGACGGGCGCCTGGTGGCGCTCGGGCGCAGCGGGCGCGGCTGCGTCGGGAAGGTCCAGGTCTGGGAGGTGGGCTCCGGTAGGCGGCTCGCGGACCTGGTGGTCGGCCCGGGCGGCGCCGGTATGACCAGCGCCGTGATGTGCGTCGCCTTCGGCCCGGACAGCGCCGTACTGGCCGCCGGCTACGGATCGGACCAGACGAACGGGGTCCAGCTGTGGGACACCGCGTCGTTCACTCCGACAGCCACCCTCGCACTGGACCGCGTCGCACCGGACAACCTCATCACCTCCTTGTCCTTCAGCGCCGACGGCAGGACCCTGATCGTCTCCTACGGTGCCGTCGACCTGTGGGACATGACCTCGCACCAGCTGAAGACCACCATTGGCACGCCCGACTCCCGCTACGACTACGCGGCCCTCAGCCCCGACGGCACCACCGTCGCCGTGAGCGTGAGCGGCGGACAGGGGGACGTGCTGCTGTGGGACGTCCCCACCCGCACGCAGGCCGCCTCCGTCTCCGCGGGTCGCGGCGGCGCCGAGAGCCTGGCGTTCAGTCCTGACGGCAAGCTGCTGGCGGCGGCCACGGCGACGACCGACCTCCTAGGCGCCGTCGAGCTGTGGACGGTGAGTTGATGGATCCGCTCGGCCCGGGCGATCCCCGGCAAATCGGCCCCTACGAACTCCTCAAGCGGTTGGGCCGGGGCGGAATGGGCCAGGTCTACCTCGGACGCTCACCCGGGGGCCGCCTGGTCGCAGTCAAGATGGTCAATCCCGACCTCGCGCACGATCCCGACTTCCGTCGGCGCTTCGCCCAGGAGGTGGCCGCCGCCCGCAAAGTGGGCGGCTTCTACACGGCGCAGGTGGTGGACGCCAACCCGGACGCCGACCCGCCGTGGTCGGTCGCCGCCTACATCCCCGGACCGACCCTGCACCAGGCCGTCCAGCGGCTCGGCCCGCTGCCGCACACGGCCCTGCGGGTCCTCGGCTCCGGGCTCGCCGAGGGCCTGAGCGCCGTCCACGCCGCCGGGCTCGTCCACCGCGACCTCAAGCCGGGCAACGTCATCGTCGCAGACGACGGCCCCAGGGTGATCGACTTCGGCATCGCCGCCGCCCTGGACGCCGCCCAGCACACGACCACGCTCATCGGCACCCCCGGCTACATGTCGCCGGAGCACGCCAGGGGGCAGAACACCGGGCCGGCCTCGGACGTCTTCGCCTTCGCGTGCGTACTGATCTTCGCCGCAACCGGGCGCCACCCCTATGGGGAGGGGCGACCGGAGGTGATCCTCTACCGGACCCTCCACGAGAAGCCCAACCTCACCGACGTCCCCGCCGACCTCGTCCCCTTCCTCACCCGCTGCCTCGCACTCGATCCCGAGGAGCGGCCCGACGTGCTGGAGGCGGTCCGGCTCCTTGCCGTCTCGGCCGACGACACCCGGTGGCTGCCCGCCGGCGTCAACGCGCTGATCACCGAACACCGCAACGCGACGCTGGCCCTGCCCGACCCGACCGGAGCGCCTCCGGCGGGCGAGGTGGCGGCACCGCGGCCCGGGCGCGGACCTCGGCGCCGCCGCCTCCTCGTCGGCGTGACCGCGCTCGCCGTGGCCGCCGTCGGTGTGTCCGTGGCGGCTTGGTCCCTGTACCCGCGGGCCCACGCGACGCCGGGCTCGACCCGCAGCCCTGGGGCCGGCACCGGGCCCCCCATTGCGGCTCGGTGGAGCGGCCAGCCCTGCGACGTGATCGACAACACCCTCATCTCCCAGTTCGCGCTCACCACGGTGGGAACACCCGGCGGCTCGTCGACCGCCGGCGTTCCGGTCGACACCTGCACCTGGAGGAGCGGGCCACCGACCGTCCACGGCGCGGACATCACACTCGCGTACTCCCACACCGCGATCCAACTGCTCCCGCACCGCAAGGCCGCAGCCCACCAGGACGGCGACCTCGAAGCCTACGACGACGTCAACAGCGAGAGCTGCGAGGTCGACTGGACAGTCCGTACCGGCTACGCAGCCGTCCTGTACAGCGTCCCGCCCAACGTCATCGGCGGAGGGGGGTGCGCCACTCCCCAACGGTTCGCCCAGTCACTCGCGGCAAAGATGGATGGGTAGCGTGCGCAGGATCTGTGACGAGAAACGGCGCCCGGCATGACCGGGCAGGCCCGCGGGCGTCTCCGGCCGTCCGGTGTGCCCGGTGCCTCCGGCTCCCGCCGGCACCGCGGCCGGACCCGCTACGCGCTCGCGCAGGTCGCCGACGTCCGGGACCCACCGCGCACACGAATCCCCTGGTGATCGAGACCTGATCGCGCAGGTGAGCAGGCCGACCGCACCGACCGCACCGAGCTCGTCACCCCCACATTCCCCGCACGTCCCTCGTCGTCCAGGAGGACCTCGTGAAACTTCGGCCGGCCACGTTCCTGGCCACCCTCGTGACCGCGATCGCCGTCCTCACCGGC
>NZ_BAAALF010000112.1:0-27145 GCF_039528135.1 Kitasatospora nipponensis
GCCGGCCACGGGGGCCGGGCCGCGCACCGGGCCGCGGGCACCCCGCGGCGCCCCGCCCCGTCCCGCCACGCCGATCGGTTCCGAGGAGCCGGTGCTGCCCGGCGCGGGCACCGCCGTCCCCACCGTGCGCGGCGCGCCCGCCGAGCCGTTCCCGGGCCTGGCCGCCGGCGGCGGCGGCGCCGACAGCCTGGACGAGCACACCCGCGGCAGCCTCTTCGACGTGGTCAAGGTGGCCATCGCGATGCTCGACACGGCCGGCCGGGTGGTGCTCTGGAGCCCGGCCGCCGAGGACCTGCTCGGCTGGCCCAGCGAGGTGCTGGTGGGCCGGCGGATCGAGGAGCTGGTCGCCGACGAGCAGTTGGTGCCGGCCACCCGCGAGGCGTTCCGCACCGCGCTGCGCACCGGCGGCTGGAAGGGCCTGACCCAGCTGCGCGACCGCGACGACGGCAAGGTCGCGGTGGAGGCCCGGATCTCGCTGCTGGTGGACGGCGACGGCACCCCGTTCCTGCTGGTCGCGCTCGCCGAGGCGCGCACCCTGCAGGCCGTCGAGCGCGACCTGGCGGTGCGCGACGCGCTCTTCGAGCAGTCCGCGCTGGGCATCGCGGTGCTGGACACCGAGCTGCGCTACACCGCCGTCAACCAGACCCTGGCGGAGATGAACGGGGTGGCGGCCGAGGACCACATGGGCCGCACCACCGGCGAGACGCTGCCGGAGCGGGCCGCCGACGAGATCACCGTGATCCAGCGTCAGGTGCTGGCCACCGGCGACCCGGTGATCGACGTGACGCTGGCCTCGCCGAGCACCGCCCGCTCCGGCTACCGCTCGATCTCCTACAGCCGGCTCAGCGACCGCGGCGGGCGGGTGCTGGGCATCTCCGGCACGGTGATGGACGTCACCGAGCGCTACCGGGCGGTGGCCAAGGTCGAGCACGCCCGGCGCCGGCTGGCCCTGCTCAACGAGTTCGGCTCGCGGGTCGGCGACCTGCTGGACGCCTCCCGGATCGCCCAGGAGCTGGCCAGCGCGGTGGTGCCGCGGCTGGCCGACTTCGCGGCCGCGATCCTGCTGCAGGCGGTGGCGCACGGCGACGACCTGCCGCGGCACGGCCACGACCGGCGCACCTCGCTGCTGCAGCTCGGGGTGGCCGCCACCCAGGACGGCGAGGAGGTCGAGGTGATGCTCCGCCGCGGCGCCCGGATCACCTTCTCCGAGGAGTCCTGCTACGGCCGGGTGCTGCGCACCGGGGTCCCGGAACTGCTCTCCGGGGCGGACGAGTTGGAGGACGCCACCTACCCGGGCGACCCCAAGGTGCGGGCCGCCCTGGAGCTCGGCACGCACTCCATGCTGGTGGTGCCGCTGCGCGCCCGGGGCATCGTGATCGGCCTGCTGGTGCTCTCCCGGGCCGGCCGCCGGGAGGGCTTCGACCGCGACGACCTGGCCTTCTCGGTCGAGCTGGCCGACCGCGCCGGCAGCTCGCTGGACAACGCCCGGCTCTACGCCCGCGAACGCACCGCCGCGCTCACCCTGCAGCGCACCCTGCTGCCCCAGCAGGTCCCGCAGCCCACCGGCGTCGAGGTGGCCTACCGCTACGTGCCGGGCAGCAGCGGCACCGAGGTCGGCGGCGACTGGTTCGACGTGATCCCGCTGCCCGGCGACCGCACCGCGCTGGTGGTCGGCGACGTGATGGGCCACGGGCTGCGGGCGGCCGCCACGATGGGCCGGCTGCGGACCGCGGTCCGGGTGCTGGCCGCGCTGGACCTGCCGCCGGACGTGCTGCTGCGCCACGTCCACGAGCTGGCCGACGACCTCGCCCAGGGCCCGGACGAGGCGCTGCTGGCGACCTGCGTCTACGCCGTCTACGACCCCGCCACCGCCCGCCTGACGGTGGCCAAGGCGGGCCACATCCCGCCCGTTCTGGTGCACCCGCCCACCCCCGGCCCGGCCCGCAGCGGCAGCGCGCTGCTGGGCGGCCAGGGGCAGGTGCTGGACCTGCCCTCGGGCGCGCCGCTGGGGGTCGGCGGGGTGCCCTTCGAGTCGGTCGAGCTGCTGATTCCCGAGGGCAGCCTGCTGGCGCTCTGCACGGACGGCCTGGTGGAGTCCCGGGACAAGGACCTGGACGTGGGCCTGGGCCGGCTGCAGGCGGTGCTGGAGAAGCCCTACGTCTCGATCCAGCACGCCTGCGAGGCCGTGCTGGACACCATGGAGCAAGGGCGCGAGCCGGACGACGTGGCGCTGCTGCTGGCCCGGCTCGGGCGGGGTGAGGAGGGGGCGCGCACGGTCGGCTGGACGCTCCCGGCGGAACCCACCGCGGTCTCCCGGGCCCGCCGGCTGGTGCGCGGCGCGCTCCAGGAGTGGAGCCTGGAGGTGCTGTCCGACACCGTCGAGCTGCTGGTGAGCGAGCTGGTCACCAACTCGGTGCGGTACGCCAGCGCCCCGATCGGCGTGCGGCTGACGATCGGCGACACCCTCCTGGTGGAGATCTCCGACCCGCTGCCGGACCCGCCCCGCGAACGCCACGCGGCCGAGGCGGACGAGGGCGGCCGGGGCCTGGAGCTGGTCCGTCGCCTCGCGCTGCGCTGGGGCGCGCGGGCGGAGGGAATGGGCAAGGTGGTCTGGTTCGAGCAGGAATTGCCGGGGAAGGAAGCGATTCGAGAATGATCCGGACCCGGGAATCGATCAGATATTCGATCATTATTATCTGTCCATGACAGATAGCTGGCAGGCGCGCGGGAGCGGAACGGGGGCGCGAGCGTGGCAGGCTGGTAGTGCGCAGCGGGGAACAAAATCCTTCGCTCGATTTGATGTTGTGATGTTGGGGGCGTGTGCGCCCGCCCCCGGATGATGAATACTCGGTCTTCTCGACATCCGGATGGGCGCGGGTTGGAGGGGTCGGTCCTTGAACAGCATGCCGGCGCGGGAAGCGCTGACTGGCGGCGGCCATGCCGCCGTACCCGGGCAGTCGGGTGCACCGGTCGGTGACCCCGTGCCCGTGGCTCCGCCACCCGTGCGTCCGGTCACCCGGACCGCGGCCCCGGTGGTCCCCGCCGCGACCGTCGAGCAGGCCGTCGAGCGGGTCGGTGAGCGGGTCGGTGAGCGATCCGCCGAGCCGACCGGCGGGCCGGCCGCCGCCAGGGCCGCCGCGGCCCTGGGCACCCGGCCCGCGCCGGGTTCCGCGCGCTGGGGCGACAGCGATCCCGGGTCGATCTACGAGTACATCCGGGTCGCCACCTTCGCGATCGGTCCGGACGGCCGGATCAGCCAGTGGAGCGACCGGGCCGCCGACTTCTTCGGCGTGCCCGCCGCCGAGGCGGTGGGCGCCGACCCGGTGACCACCTTCGTGCCGCGCGAGCTGTGGCGGCGCGGGCGCGAGCGCCTGGAGCGCACGCTGGCCGGCGAGGAGTGGGTGGGCACCGCCCCCTACCGCGACCGGGACGGCTCCGAGGGCCTGGCCGAGGTCTACCTGATGCCCGCCACCGGCGCCCCGCCCGCCGCCGGGAAGGACGTCCACGACGCGCACGACGCCTCCTGTCCGGCCGGCGGCGCCCTGTGCCTGGCCGTCGACCTCGGCAAGCTGCGCCGGATCGAGACCGACCTGGCCGCCTCCGAGGCGGTCTTCGGCCAGACCCCCAGCGGCTTCTTCCTCTTCGACCCGCAGCTGCGGCTGCAACGGGTCAACCGGGCCTTCGCCCGCGCGGTCGGCGTCGAGCCGGACGGCCTGGAGGGTCTGACCCCGCACGACCTCTTCTCGCCGGCCGAGGCCGAGCGCCTGCAGGCCGCCCTGCGCCAGGTGCTGGCCAGCGGCGACCCGGTGGTCGACCTGCGCTTCAACGGCGCGGTGCCCACCCGCGAGGGCAACCGCCGCTGGGCCGTCTCGCTCTACCGGCTCTCGGGGCCCGGCGATCGCCCGATGGGCGTGGCCGGCCAGGTGCAGGACGTCACCAGCCGGCACGTCGCCGAGCGCGAGGCCGCCGGGGTGCGGCGCAACCTGGCGCTGGTCAACGAGGCCAGCGCGCACATCGGCTCCACGCTCGACCTGGAGACCACCGCCAAGGAGCTGCTGGACGTGGTCGTCCCGCAGTTCTGCGACCTGGCGACGGTCGACCTGTACACGGCCCTGCTCTCCGGCGAGGTCGGCTCCTCGCTCAGCGGCTCCGGCGGCGGCGCGTACGACGGCAGCGCCGAGCTGCGCCGGGTCGCGGTCTCCAGCGTGGTCGGCGGCGCCGCCTCCGTGCTCGGCGGCGACCCCGCGCCGTCCGCCGGCGGGTACGGCTCGCACCTGGCCACCGCGGAGGCCGGCGGCACGCTCTGCTACCCGCCGCGCTCCCCGCACGCCCGCGCGCTGCGCACCGGCCGCAGCGCCATCCCCGAGCCCGGCCCCGACCCGCTGCTGCGCAGCACCCTGGTGGTGCCGCTGGTCGCCCGGGACGTGGTGCTGGGCCTGATCCAGCTCTCCCGCGCGATCGGCAGCGAGCCCTTCGACGCCCGGGACGTGGCGATCGCCGAGGAGATCGCCGCCCGGGCGGCGGTCTGCGTGGACAACGCCCGGCTCTACCGGCGCGAGCACGAGCGCGCGCTGATCCTGCAGCGCAGCCTGCTGCCCCCGGGCAACCCGGAGGCCAGCGGCCTGGAGATCGCCTGCCGTTACCGGCCCAGCAACAACAACACCGAGGTCGGCGGCGACTGGTTCGACGTCATCTCGCTGCCCGGCCACCGCACCGCGCTGGTGATCGGCGACGTGATGGGCCGCGGCCTGCGCGCCGCGGTGGCGATGGGTCAGCTGCGCACCGCCGTACGGACGCTGGCCATGCTCGACCTGGATCCGGCCGAGGTGCTCAGCGCGCTGGACGAGATCGCCCGCGGCCTGGGTGCCCCCGGCGCCACCGACGCGGAGGCGGCCGAGGTCTACCTGGCCACCTGCGTCTACGCGGTCTTCGACGCGGTCACCCGCCGGTGCGTCTTCGCCAACGCCGGCCACCTGCCGCCGGTGCTGCTCAGCCCCGGCGAGGACGCCCGGATGCTGGACGTCCCACCGGGCCTGCCGCTGGGCGTGGGCGGCGAGCCGTTCGAGGAGGTCGAGCTGGAGCTGCCGGACGGCGCCCTGCTGGGCCTGTACACCGACGGCCTGGTGGAGTCGCGCAAGCACCAGCTGGACGAGGGCCTGCTGGCCTTCCGGACCGCCCTGCAGAACGGCGCGCCGGCCCTGGAGCGGCTCTGCGACGAGGTGCTCAGCGAGCTGGACCCGCACCACGGCGAGGACGACATCGCGCTGCTGATGGCCCGGGTGCACGCCTTCCCGGAGGACGCGGTCGGCGACTGGCGGCTGCCGCCGGAGCCCACCTCGGTGGCCAAGGCCCGCGAGCTGGCCTGCGGCTGGCTGCTGGTGCGCGGACTGGACGAACTCGTGGACACCACCGAGCTGCTGGTCAGCGAGCTGGTGACGAACGCGCTGCGGCACGGGCGCGGCGACATCCGGCTGCGCCTGCTCAAGGACAGCACGGTGGTCTGCGAGGTCTGGGACGACGGCTACGCCCAGCCCCGCCAGCGCCGGGCGCAGGAGACCGACGAGGGCGGGCGGGGCCTGCAACTCGTCAGCCTGCTGGCCGAGCGCTGGGGGAGCCGGCGGACGCCGCACGGCAAGATCGTCTGGTTCGAGCTGGGCCTGTGAACGGGCTCAGGGCCAAAGACCCTAGTCCCGCGGGCGCAGCCCGATCTTCGCGCCGAGCCAGACCAGCGGGTCGTACCGCCGGTCGGCGACCCGCTCCTTGAGCGGGATCAGCGCGTTGTCGGTGATCCTGATGTGCTCGGGGCAGACCTCGGTGCAGCACTTGGTGATGTTGCAGTAGCCCAGGCCGTGCTCCTCCTTGGCGGCGTCGCGGCGGTCCAGGCCCTGCTCGGCGGCCGCGTCCAGCGGGTGCAGGTCCAGCTCGGCCACCCGCATCAGGAAGCGCGGGCCGGCGAACGCCGCCTTGTTCTCCTCGTGGTCGCGCACCGCGTGGCAGGTGTCCTGGCACAGGAAGCACTCGATGCACTTGCGGAACTCCTGCGGGCGCTCCACGTCCTCCTGGCGCATCCGGTACTCGCCCGGCGCCAGCCCCGCCGGCGCCGCGAAGCTCGCCACCTCGCGGGCCTTGGCGTAGTTGAACGAGACGTCGGTGACCAGGTCCCGCACGCTGGGGAAGGCCCGCAGCGGGGTGAGGACCACGGGCTCGCCCGCCGGCAGCGTGGACATCCGGGTCATGCAGAGCAGCCGCGGCCGGCCGTTGACCTCGGCGCTGCACGAACCGCACTTGCCGGCCTTGCAGTTCCACCGGACCGCCAGGTCGGGCGCCTGGGTGGCCTGCAGGCGGTGCACCAGGTCCAGCACCACCTCGCCCTCCTCGACCTCCACCCGGTAGCTGGTGAAGCCGCCCTCGCCACCCTCACCGCGCCAGATCCTGAACTCGCTCTCATAGCTCATCGGCCAGCTCCTCCGGAGTGAAGTACTTCGCCAGTTCCTCGCGCCCGAACAGCGCCAACAGGTCGCCGCGCACCGGCGGGTTGGGCTGCCTGACCACCTCGACCTCCTCCTCGCCCCGCAGCGAGCAGACCAGGTTGACCCGCCGCCAGTCGCGGTCCATGCCGGGCCAGTCCTCCCGGGTGTGGCCGCCGCGGCTCTCCCGGCGCAGCAGCGCGGCGCGCGCCGCGCACTGCGAGACCAGCAGCATGTTCCGCAGGTCCAGCGCCAGGTGCCAGCCGGGGTTGAACTGCCGGTGGCCCTCCACGACGACCGCGCCGGCGCGCCGGCGCAGCACCGCGAGCCGGTCCAGCGCCTGCTTCATCTCGCCGGCCCGCCGGATGATGCCCACCAGGTCGTTCATGGTCTGCTGGAGCTCCTGGTGCAGCGCGTACGGGTGTTCGGGCTCCGCCCCGGCGGCCGCCGCCTCGAAGGGGGCCAGCGCCTCGGCGGCGGCCGCGTCCAGCTGGTCCCGGTCGATCACCGGGCGCTCGTCCTCGGCGAGGCCGGCGGCGTACCGGGCCGCGTGCAGACCGGCCCGGCGGCCGAAGACCAGCAGGTCGGAGAGCGAGTTGCCGCCCAGCCGGTTCGAGCCGTGCATCCCGCCGGCCACCTCACCGGCGGCGAAGAGGCCGGGCACGGCGGGGCTGGCCGCGGTGTCCGGGTCCACCTCGATGCCGCCCATCACGTAGTGGCAGGTCGGGCCCACCTCCATCGGCTCGCGGGTGATGTCGACGTCGGCCAGCTCCTTGAACTGGTGGTGCATCGAGGGCAGCCGGCGGATGATCTCGGCGGCCGGCAGCCGGCTGGAGACGTCCAGGTGCACCCCGCCGTGGGCGGTGCCGCGCCCGGCCTTGACCTCGGAGTTGATCGCCCGGGCCACCTCGTCGCGCGGCAGCAGCTCGGGCGGGCGGCGGTTGTGGTCCGGGTCGGCGTACCAGCGGTCGGCCTCCTCCTCGCTCTCGGCGTACTGACCGCGGAAGACCTCGGGGACGTAGTCGAACATGAACCGCCGGCCCTCGCTGTTGCGCAGCACCCCGCCGTCGCCGCGCACCGACTCGGTGACCAGGATCCCCTTCACCGAGGGCGGCCAGACCATGCCGGTCGGGTGGAACTGGATGAACTCCATGTTCAGCAGCCGCGCCCCGGCCAGCAGCGCCAGCGCGTGCCCGTCGCCGGTGTACTCCCAGGAGTTGGAGGTCACCTTGAACGACTTGCCGATCCCGCCGGTGGCCAGGATCACGGCGGGGGCGGCGATGGTGAAGAACTGCCCGCTCTCGCGGACGTAGCCGAAGACCCCGGCCACCCTCTCGCCGTCCTTCAGGATCCGGGTGACGGTGTACTCCTGGAAGACCTTCAGGTGGGACTCGTAGTCGCCCGACGCCTTGAAGTCCTCCTGCTGGAGCGCGACAACCTTCTGCTGCAGGGTGCGGATCAGCTCCAGTCCGGTGCGGTCGCCGACGTGCGCCAGGCGCGGGTACTCGTGGCCGCCGAAGTTGCGCTGCGAGATCCGCCCGTCCCCGGTGCGGTCGAAGAGCGCGCCCCAGGTCTCCAACTCCCAGACCCGGTCCGGCGCCTCCTTGGCGTGCAGCTCGGCCATCCGCCAGTGGTTGAGGAACTTGCCGCCGCGCATCGTGTCGCGGAAGTGCACCTGCCAGTTGTCACCGCTGTTCACGTTGCCCATCGAGGCGGCGATGCCGCCCTCGGCCATCACGGTGTGCGCCTTGCCGAAGAGCGACTTGCAGATCACCGCGACCCGCAGGCCCTGCTCGCGCGCCTCGATGGCGGCCCGCAGCCCGGCTCCGCCCGCGCCGACCACCACCACGTCGTAGTTCTGCATGCGGGCTCCCCCTCAGAAGAACGTCGGGTCGGTGAAGACGCCCGACGAGACCAGGTACACGTAGAGGTCGGCCAGTGCGACCGAGGCGAGCGAGACCCAGGCCAGCTGCATGTGCCGGGCGTTGAGCCGGCCCACCAGCTGCCAGGCGCGGTAGCGCACCGGGTGCTTGGAGAAGTGCCGCAGCCGCCCGCCGACGATGTGCCGGCAGGAGTGGCAGGAGAGCGTGTACGCCCAGATCAGCGAGACGTTCGCGACCATCACCAGGGTGCCCAGGCCCGCGTGCCCCCAGGCCCCCTCGGCGTTGCGGAAGCCCAGCACGGCGTCGTAGGTCAGGATCCCGGCCACCGGCAGCGCCAGGTAGAAGAAGTACCGGTGCAGGTTCTGCAGCACCAGCGGGAAGCGGGTCTCGCCGGTGTACTTCGCGTGCGGCTCGGCCACCGCGCAGGCCGGCGGCGAGGACCAGAAGGCCCGGTAGTACGCCTTGCGGTAGTAGTAGCAGGTCAGCCGGAAGCCCAGCGGGAAGACCAGCACCAGCAGGGCCGGCGAGAGCCGCCACCAGTCGCCCACCAGGGCCCAGTCGGCGCCGCCGCGCATCGCGGTGCAGTTCGCGGCCAGGCAGGGGGAGTAGAACGGGGAGACGTACGGCGCCGCGTAGTAGTGCGCACCCTCGAAGGCCCGCCAGCTCGAGTAGGCGATGAAGGCCAGCAGCCCGGCGGCGGTGGCCACCTGCGGGAGCCACCAGCGGTCGGTCCGCAGGGTGCGTTCGGGGATCACAGCGCACTTGGTCGTTGTGGTCATCCACAGAGTGTGACCTTGATCACATTCCCCCGGAAGGGTTCTGACAGGATTGGCCGGGCCGATCCCCGCTGAGCCGACCGGGTGTCAGCTTGTCGTGTCGTCAGCTCTTCGCTGGACGACTGGAGTTGAGTGGACGTCATGACCAGCACTCCGGCCCTGCGCAGGGTGCTCGCCGCCGCCGTGGTCCTCGGCGCGCTGGCGGGTTGCTCCTCCGAGCAGGCCCCCGCCAAGCCCACCCAGGCCGCCTCCGACCTCACCACCGGCAACCGCGCGGCCGTCCGCGACGGCGGCACGCTGCGCTGGGCGGTCGACGCGGTGCCCGCCTCCCTGGACGTCTACGACCCCGCGGCCACCGCCGACACCGCGCTGATCGCGCACGCGCTGCTGCCCAGCCTCTTCCGGCTCGACGACCGCGCCCGCCCGGTGGCCGACCCGGACTACCTCGCCGGCGCCCAGGTGGACGGCCGCACCGTCACCTACCGGCTCAACCCCAAGGCCCTCTGGAGCGACGGCAAGCCGCTGGCGGTCGCCGACTTCACCGCCCAGTGGACGGCCCTGCGCGCCGCGCACACCGGCTACGCGGCGATCGAGTCGATCACCCAGGGCTCCGACCCGCACCAGGTCAAGGTGGTCTTCAAGCAGCCGTACGCATCCTGGCGCTCGCTCTTCAGCCCGCTCCAGGCGGCGGCCGGCCCCTCGGTCACCGCCGGTCCGCTGACGGTCGCGTCGCTGGACGCCAAGGCCGGCCGCGCCTCGCTGGTGCGCAACCCCCGCTGGTGGGGCGACCCGGTGAAGGTCGACGGGATCGACTTCCTGGCCACCGCGAACCGGCTGGACGCGCTGGACCGCGACCAGGTCGACGTGGCCGACCTCGCCCAGGCCGTGGACCGCCCGCCGGCCGCCCCCTCCACCGACGCCGTGGACGCCGCCACCCAGGCCCTCAAGCGGGCCCAGGCGCTGCCCGGCATCACCCTGCACCGGGCGGCCGCGCCCGCCTTCACCCAGCTGACCCTCAACGGCGCCCGCGGACAGCTCGCGGACGCCGCCGTGCGCCGGGCGGTGGCCGCGGCGATCGACCGCGGCAAGCTCGCCTCGGCGGTCCTGGACCCGCTGGGCCTGCCCGCCGTGCCGCTGGGCAACCACCTGGTGATGACCGACCAGGACGGCTACCGGGACAACAGCGGCGCCATCGCCGGCACCGCCAAGGAACTGCACCTCGACCTGACCCTGCTGCTGACCGAGGGCTCCGCCTCGGCCCGCCGCACCGCCGACGCGCTGGTGGCCCAGCTCGCCCCGGCCGGCGTCACGGTGCACCCGCAGGCGGTGCCGGCCGACGGCTTCGTGCGCGACCACCTGGCCGGCGGCGACTGGGACCTGGCGCTCTTCTCCTGGCCCGCCTCCGCCTTCCCGGCCACCGACGAGCGCCCGCTCTACGCCAAGCCGCGACCGGGCCAGGACGGCAAGCCGGTGGCCGGCCTGAACTACGGCGGCAGCGGGACGGAGGAGATCGACCAGCTCTTCGACCAGGCCGCCGCCGAGCTGGACCCGGTCAAGCAGACCGCGCTGCTGCAGCAGACCGACGGCCGGATCTGGCAGCTGGGCCACTCGGTGCCGCTCTACCAGCGTCCCGACCTGGTCGCGGTGCGCACCGGGGTGGCCGGGGCCGGTGCCTACGGCTTCGCCTGGCCGCGCTACCAGGACGTCGGCTTCCTGCGCTGAGCCGGAGGGCCGGACGGGGGCCCGAGCAGCCCCGGCCCCCCGTCCGGCCCTGCTCCCACCTGCCCGAATCCTGCTGTTCACCGTGGGCCACGTACCATAGGACAAGCCGTGGCATGTGACGCCCGGCGGGTGGACCGGGAATGGCCGGGGCGCCGCAACCCACGATTCCGGGAGAGTTCGCTCCGCATGCCCACGCGCAATGACATCCGCAACGTCGCCATCGTCGCCCACGTCGACCACGGCAAGACGACCCTGGTCGACGCGATGCTCAAGCAGGCCGGTGCTTTTGCGGCGCACCAGCACCTCGACGACCGCATGATGGACTCGAACGACCTGGAGCGCGAGAAGGGCATCACCATTCTCGCGAAGAACACCGCGGTCAAGTACCACCCCAAGGAGGGTGGCGCCCCGATCACCATCAACATCATCGACACCCCCGGCCACGCCGACTTCGGTGGCGAGGTCGAGCGCGGCCTGTCGATGGTGGACGCGGTCGTGCTGCTGGTCGACGCCTCCGAGGGTCCGCTGCCGCAGACCCGCTTCGTGCTCCGCAAGGCGCTCACCGCCAAGCTGCCGGTCATCCTGTGCATCAACAAGACGGACCGCCCGGACTCCCGGATCGACGAGGTCATCAACGAGACCTACGACCTGTTCCTGGACCTGGACGCCACCGAGGAGCAGATCGAGTTCCCGATCGTCTACGCCTGTGCGCGTGACGGCGTGGCCTCGATGAGCAAGCCGGAGAACGGCACCGTCCCGGCCGACAGCGACTCGCTGGAGCCGTTCTTCTCCACCATCCTGCAGCACGTCCCGGCCCCCAGCTACGACGAGGACGCCCCGCTCCAGGCGCACGTCACCAACCTGGACGCCGACAACTTCCTCGGCCGCATCGCGCTGTGCCGCGTCGAGCAGGGCGAGCTGCGCAAGGGCCAGCAGGTGGCCTGGATGCGCCGCGACGGCTCGGTCCAGCAGGTCAAGATCACCGAGCTGCTGATGACCGAGGCGCTCACCCGCAAGCCGGCCGAGGTGGCCGGCCCCGGCGACATCTGCGCCGTCGCGGGCATCCCGGACATCATGATCGGCGAGACCCTGGCCGACCTGGAGAACCCGGTCGCGCTGCCGCTGATCACGGTCGACGAGCCGGCCATCTCGATGGTCATCGGCACCAACACCTCGCCGCTGGTCGGCAAGGGCGGCAAGGGCCACAAGGTCACCGCCCGCATGGTCAAGGACCGCCTGGACCGCGAGCTGATCGGTAACGTCTCGCTGCGCGTGCTGCCGACCGAGCGTCCGGACGCCTGGGAGGTCCAGGGCCGTGGCGAGCTGGCGCTGGCCATCCTGGTCGAGACCATGCGCCGGGAGCTCTTCGAGCTGACCGTCGGCAAGCCGCAGGTGGTCACCAAGGTCATCAACGGCAAGACCCACGAGCCGGTCGAGCGGATGACCATCGACAGCCCCGAGGAGTACCTCGGCGCGATCACCCAGCTGATGGCGACCCGCAAGGGCCGCATGGAGACCATGACGAACCACGGCTCCGGCTGGGTCCGCATGGAGTTCATCGTCCCCTCGCGCGGCCTGATCGGGTTCCGGACCCAGTTCCTGACCGACACCCGCGGCACCGGCATCGCGCACTCCATCTTCGAGGGCCACGAGCCGTGGTTCGGCGAGCTGCGGATGCGCAACAACGGTTCGCTCGTCGCGGACCGCGCGGGCGTCGTGACGCCGTTCGCGATGATGGGCATCCAGGAGCGCGGCACGCTCTTCGTCGAGCCCACCACCGAGGTGTACGAGGGCATGATCGTCGGCGAGAACTCGCGCCAGGACGACATGGACATCAACATCACCAAGGAGAAGAAGCTCACCAACATGCGTGCGGCTTCCTCGGACACCACCGAGAACCTGGTGCCGCCGCGCAAGCTCTCGCTGGAGCAGAGCCTGGAGTTCTGCCGCGAGGACGAGTGCATCGAGGTCACCCCGGAGACCGTGCGCATCCGCAAGGTCGTCCTGGACCAGAAGGAGCGCGGCCGCACGGCCTCGCGCGCCAAGAAGAACTGACCCCAGCGCCTGACCACCGCCGGCCGGCTCCCCCTCGGGGGGAGCCGGCCGGCGGCGTCGTGGGGGGCGCTCCCCGGTCGGCGGGCACCGTGCACCCATCCGGCGGTACTGCGCTCGCGCCGCCGCAAGGCCACGGTTCTGATGGGGTGTGATGCGTCACACACATCCTTGAGGAGGAGCGTCCATGCCGGCAGCAACGCGAGCGCGCTGGGCCGTGATCGCCGCGACATCCGTGGCCCTGGTGGCCACGGGGTGCAGTAGCAGCAGTAGCAGCGGGAGCAGCGGCAGCAGCGGTGGTGCCGGCGGTGGCATCGTCACGGCGTGGTGGGGTGACCCGCAGAACCCGTTGGAGCCGGCGAACACCAACGAGGTCAACGGTGGCGCGGTGCTCAACATGATCTTCACCGGCCTGGTCGCGTACGACCCGAAGACCAGCAAGGCCAACAACGCGATGGCCGACTCGATCACCTCCTCGGACCAGCAGAACTGGACCGTCACGATCAAGCCCGGCTGGAAGTTCAGCGACGGCACCACGGTCACCGCCAAGTCCTACGTGGACGCCTGGAACTACGGCGCGCTGGTCACCAACAAGCAGGTCAACGCGAGCTTCTTCCAGTACATCGCGGGCTACAACGACGTGGCGCCGGCCTCCGGCTCGCCCACCGCGCAGACCATGTCGGGCCTCAAGGTGGTCAACGACACCACCTTCACCGTCGCGCTCTCGCAGAAGTTCTCCACCTGGCCGCAGACCCTGGGCTACTCGGCGTACTACCCGCTGCCGGCGAGCTTCTTCAACGACCACGCGGCCTACCTCGCCAAGCCGGTGGGCAACGGCCCGTACGTCATCAACGCCTGGAACCGCAGCCAGAACATGCAGCTGCGGCCCAACACCGGGTACAGCGGCACCAACAAGCCCCAGAACGGCGGCATCGACCTCAAGGTCTACACCGACACCAACGCCGCCTACGCGGACCTGCAGTCGGGCAACCTGGACGTCAACAACGGCATCCCGAACAGCGCGCTGAAGACCGTGCAGAGCGACCTGAACGGCCGGTTCATCAACGAGCCGGCGGGCATCATCCAGACCCTCTCCTTCCCGCTCTACCAGCCGGGCTGGAGCACGGACGGCGCCAAGCTGGTGCGCCAGGGCATCTCGATGGCGATCGACCGGCCCACCATCAGCAAGGTGGTCTTCACCAACACCCGCACCCCGGCCAGTGACTGGACCTCGCCGGTGCTCGGCGCCAGCGGCGGCTTCAAGGAAGGGCTGTGCGGCCAGGAGTGCACGTACAACCCGACCATGGCCAAGCAGCTGATCCAGCAGGGCGGCGGGTTCCCCGGCGGCCAGCTGACCATCAGCTACAACGCCGACGGCCCGCACAAGGAGTGGGTCGACGCGATCTGCAACAACGTCAACAACGCGATGGGGGACACCAAGTCCTGCGTCGGCCGGCCGGTCGGCACGTTCGCCGACTTCCGCAACCAGGTGACCGGCAAGCAGATGACCGGCCCGTTCCGGACCGGCTGGCAGATGGACTACCCGCTGATCCAGGACTTCCTGCAGCCGCTCTACACCACCGGCGCCTCCTCCAACGACTCGCACTACAGCAACCCGCAGTTCGACAGCCTGGTGAGCCAGGCCAACGCGGAGCCGGACCAGACGCAGGCGGTGACCGACTTCCAGAGCGCCGAGAAGCTGCTGGTCACCGACATGCCGGCGATCCCGCTCTGGTACCAGAACGGCACCGTCGGCTGGTCGTCCAAGGTCTCCAACGTCATGCTCGACCCGTTCAGCGTCCCGGTCTACACCGCCATCACCGTCAAGTAGTCCGCCACGGGAGTCCGCCGCGGGGATCCGAGGTCCTCGCGGCGGGCCCCGGGCCGACGGCCCACGGGAGGTTCGCATGGGACGCTACGTCCTTCGACGGCTGCTCCAGATGATCCCGGTCTTCATCGGGACCACCTTCCTCATCTTCTTCATGGTGCACGCCCTCGGTGATCCGGTGAACGCGCTCTTCGGGGACAAGGCCCCCGACCCCGCCGTCGCCGCGCAGATCCGCAAGCAGTACAACCTCGACGACCCGCTCTGGCTCCAGTACCTGAAGTACATGAGCAACCTGTTCCACTGGGACTTCGGCACCACCTTCAGCGGTCAGTCGGTCACCTCGCTGCTCGCCATCGCCTACCCGGCGACGATCAAGCTCACCGCGGTGGCCTTCACCATCGAGGTGATCTTCGGGGTCGGCTTCGGCCTGATCAGCGGCCTGCGCCGGGGCGGGGTGGCGGACAACAGCGTGCTGATCCTCACCCTGGTGGTCATCTCCATCCCCACCTTCGTCACCGGCTACGTGCTGCAGTACCTCTTCGGCGTGAAGTGGAACGTGGTGCCGGCCACCGTCGGCGACGACCTGAGCCTCAACTCGCTGATCCTGCCAGGCATCGTGCTGGCCTCGGTCTCGCTCGCCTACGTCGCGCGACTCACCCGCACCAGCGTGGCCGAGAACTCCAAGGCCGACTACGTGCGCACCGCCACGGCCAAGGGCCTGCCACGCCGCCGGGTGGTGATCAACCACCTGCTGCGCAACTCGCTGATCCCGGTGGTCACCTTCCTGGGTACCGACCTCGGCGCCCTGATGGGCGGTGCGCTGGTGACCGAACGGATCTTCAACATCCACGGCGTGGGCTTCTACCTCTACCAGGGGATCGTCCGTCAGAACAGCAACACCGTGGTCGGGTTCGTGACCATCCTGGTCATCATCTTCCTGGCGGCCAACCTGCTCGTCGACCTGCTCTACGCGGTCCTGGACCCGAGGATCCGGTATGCCTGACCAGGAGAGATACAACGAGACCGATCCGCTGGCGGGCGCCGGCAACGCCGAGGAGGACATGCCGAGCGCCGTAGAGAGCCGGACCTTCGACCTCGGCACCATGGAGGGCGAGACCCTCATCAAGGCCGAGCGCCTCCAGGACCACCCCGAGACGCCCAGCGCCGGCGAGGAGCGGGTCGTCCCGCGCAGCCTGTGGCAGGACGCCTGGCGCGACCTGCGCCGCAACCCGATCTTCATCATCTCCGCGCTGCTGATCGTCTTCCTGATCATCGTGGCGATCTGGCCGGGCCTGTTCACCTCGACCGACCCGCTCTCCTGCGACCTGACGAAGTCCCAGGCGGGCGCCGAGTCCGGCCACCCGTTCGGCTACGACAACCAGGGCTGCGACGTCTACGCCCGGACGATCTACGGCGCCCGCGCCTCCATCACGGTCGGCGTCTGCGCGACCGTGGGCGCCGCGCTGACCGGCACCATCCTGGGCGGTCTGGCCGGCTTCTTCGGCGGCTGGTTCGACTCGGTCATCTCCCGCGTGGCCGACGTCTTCTTCGGCATCCCGATCCTGCTCGGCGGCCTGGTCTTCCTCTCGGTGATCCCCAGCCAGTCGATCTGGATCGTGGTGGCCTTCATCATCGTCCTGGGCTGGCCGCAGCTGGCCCGCATCGGCCGCGGCGCGGTGATCACCGCCAAGCAGCAGGACTACGTCACCGCGGCCCGGGCGCTGGGCGCCGGCAACAGCCGCCTGATGCTGCGGCACATCCTGCCGAACGCGGTCGCGCCGATCATCGTGGTGGCCACCATCGCGCTGGGCACCTACATCTCGCTGGAGGCCACGCTGAGCTTCCTCGGCGTGGGACTCAAGCCGCCCACCGTCTCCTGGGGCATCGACATCTCCTCGGCCGCGGACACCTTCCGCAACGCGCCGCACATCCTGCTCTTCCCCGCCGGGGCGCTGAGCATCACGGTGCTGGCGTTCATCATGCTCGGCGACGCGGTGCGCGACGCTCTCGACCCCAAGCTGCGCTGAGAGAGGCGGGACTTCCCAGATGAGCGACACCAGCGCCGGTATCACCGTGGACGAGCCCTCCCGGGGGGACACCGCGGACACCGCGGACGCGCCCCTGCTGCACGTGCGCGACCTGCACGTGGAGTTCCGCACCCGGGAGGGCGTGGCCAGGGCCGTCAACGGCGTCGACTACACGGTCCGGGCCGGCGAGACGCTGGCCATCCTCGGCGAGTCGGGCTCCGGCAAGTCCGTCTCGGCCCAGGCGGTGATGGGCATCCTGGACAGCCCGCCCGGGTTCGTGACCGGCGGCGAGATCCTCTTCAAGGGGCGCGACCAGCTGACCCTGGGCAAGGAGGAGCGCCGGCGGGTGCGCGGCTCGCAGATGGCGATGATCTTCCAGGACGCGCTCTCCTCGCTCAACCCGGTGCACTCGGTCGGCACGCAGCTCGGCGAGATGTACCGCACCCACCGCGGTGCCTCGCGCAAGGAGGCCAAGGCCAAGGCGATCGAGCTGATGGACCGGGTGCGGATCCCGGCGGCCAAGGAGCGGGTGGGCGACTACCCGCACCAGTTCTCCGGCGGCATGCGCCAGCGGATCATGATCGCGATGGCGCTGGCCCTGGAGCCGGACCTGATCATCGCCGACGAGCCGACCACCGCCCTGGACGTCACGGTCCAGGCGCAGGTGATGGACCTGCTCGCCGAGCTCCAGGACGAGTACCACATGGGCCTCATCCTGATCACCCACGACCTCGGCGTGGTCGCCGACGTCGCCGACAAGATCGCGGTGATGTACGCCGGCCGGATCGTCGAGACCGCCCCGGTGCACGAGCTCTACGCCAACCCGGCGCACCCCTACACCCGCGGCCTGCTGGACTCGATCCCGCGGCTGGACCAGAAGGGCCAGGAGCTCTACGCGATCAAGGGCCTGCCGCCCAACCTGCTGCGGATCCCGCCGGGCTGCGCCTTCAACCCGCGCTGCCCCAGGGCCCAGGACATCTGCCGGACCACCGTGCCCCCGCTCTTCGAGGTGACCGACGACAGCGGCGCGGCGCAGCCCGGCCGGGCCAGCGCCTGCCACTTCTGGAAGGAGACGCTCCATGGCTGACCACGGCGCCACCGCGCTCGGCGCGGTCGCACCGGAGCCGGCGGCCTTCGGCCGGACCGTGGCCGGCGGCGAACCGATCCTGCAGGTCCGGGACCTGATCAAGCACTTCCCGCTGACCCAGGGCGTGGTGATCAAGAAGCAGGTCGGCGCGGTCAAGGCGGTGGACGGCGTCTCCTTCGACCTGGTGAAGGGCGAGACGCTCGGCATCGTGGGGGAGTCGGGGTGCGGCAAGTCGACGCTGGCCAAGGTGCTGATGAACCTGGAGCCGGCCACCGACGGATCGGTGCGCTACAAGGGCGAGGAGATCTCCAAGCTCTCCGGCGCATCGCTCAAGGCGGTGCGCCGCAACATCCAGATGGTCTTCCAGGACCCGTACACCTCGCTCAACCCGCGGATGACGGTGGGCGACATCATCGGCGAGCCCTACGAGATCCACCCCGAGGTGGCGCCCAAGGGCGACCGGCGCAAGGCCGTGCAGGACCTGCTGGACGTGGTGGGGCTCAACCCGGAGTACATCAACCGCTACCCGCACCAGTTCTCCGGCGGCCAGCGCCAGCGCATCGGCATCGCCCGCGGGCTGGCGCTCAAGCCGGAGGTGATCATCTGCGACGAGCCGGTCTCCGCGCTGGACGTCTCGGTGCAGGCCCAGGTGATCAACCTGCTGGAGAAGTTGCAGGACGAGTTCCAGCTCTCCTACATCTTCATCGCGCACGACCTCTCGATCGTGCGGCACATCTCGGACCGGGTCGGCGTGATGTACCTGGGCAAGCTGGTCGAGATCGGCACCGACCTGGAGATCTACGACCACGCCACCCACCCGTACACCCAGGCGCTGCTCTCGGCCGTGCCGGTGCCCGACCCCGGCGCGCGCGAGTCGCGCGACCGGATCGTGCTGACCGGTGACGTGCCCTCGCCGGCCAACCCGCCCTCGGGCTGCCGCTTCCGCACCCGCTGCTGGAAGGCCCAGGACCGGTGCACCCACGAGATCCCGCTGCTGACCCACCCGGCCTGGCTGCAGGGCCTGGCCTCGCACGACTCGGCCTGCCACTTCGCGGCCGAGCGCACGGTCGAGGGCGGGGCCGCCGGCGGGCCCGGGGGTGGGGCTGCAGGAGGGCCTGCGGGAGGGCCTGGGGGCACGGACGCGGGCGGGTCCCCGGGTGGGCCTGCGGGTGACCCCGGAGGCGGCCCCGCGGGCGGTGCGCCGGGCGCTGGGCCGGCCGTGGGCTGAGCGGCCGGTCGCCGAACGCCGAGGGCCCCGGAGCGATGCTCCGGGGCCCTCGGCGTGCGACTGTGCGCCTGTGCCGTCCTGGGTCAGTCCTGGGTCGGACGCGGCGCGGGGACACCCTCACCGGCGCGCCGGGCGGCGGCGTCGGCGTCCTCGGGGAAGTGGCAGGCGGTCAGGTGACCGCTGCCGCTGCCGCCGAGCTGGATCAGCGGCGGCTCCTCCGTCGCGCACTTCTCCTGCGCCTTCCAGCAGCGGGTGCGGAAGCGGCAGCCCGACGGCGGGTTCAGCGGCGAGGGGACGTCGCCGGTGAGGCGGATCCGCTCGAGCGTCACGTTGTCCGGGTCGGCGTCCGGCGCGGCCGAGAGCAGCGCGTGGGTGTACGGGTGGCGGGGCCGCTCGTACAGGGAGTCACGGTCGGCGATCTCGACGATCTTGCCGAGGTACATGACCGCGACGCGCTGCGAGAAGTGCCGCACGATCGAGAGGTCGTGCGCGATGAAGACGAAGGCGATGCCCATCTCGCGCTGCAGGCCCTGGAGCAGGTTGACGACCTGCGCCTGGATCGAGACGTCGAGCGCGGAGACCGGCTCGTCGGCGACGATCAGCTTCGGGTTGAGGGCGAGCGCGCGGGCCACCCCGATGCGCTGGCGCTGGCCGCCGGAGAACTCGTGCGGGAAGCGGTTGTAGTGCTCCGGGTTGAGGCCGACGATCTCCAGGAGCTCCTTGGCCCGGGCGGCGCGGCCGCCGGGCGGGTTGATCCCGTTGATCTCCATCGGGTTGGTGATGATGGTGCCGACGGTGTGCCGCGGGTTCAGCGAGGAGTACGGGTCCTGGAAGATCATCTGGATCTCGGACCGGATCGGCGCCAGCTCCTTGCGGGAGGCGTGCGTGATGTCCTGGCCCAGGTACTTCACCGAGCCGCCGGTCGGCTCCAGCAGGCGGGTGAGCAGCCGACCGGTGGTCGACTTGCCGCAGCCGGACTCGCCGACCAGGCCCAGGCTCTCGCCCGCGCTGACGTTGAAGCTCACACCGTCGACCGCCTGCACGGCGCCGACCTGGCGCTTGAACGGGAAGCCGCCCATCACCGGGAAGTGCTTGGTGAGGCCGTTGACCTCCAGCATCGGCGTGCCGGCGGCGGGGGCCGGGGAGAGGGGCCCGCTCAGGGTCTGCTCTGCGCTCATGGGATTTCCTTGGCTCCTTTACCGAGGCTCAGCTGCTCAGCCGGGGCAGGATCTGCTCGGTGAGGATGGACTGCTTCTGCGCGGGGGTGAGGTGGCAGGCCGAGAGGTGGCCGTTGGCCAGCTCCAGCGCCGGGCGCTCGGTGACGCACTTGTCGCCGGTCACCAGCTCACGGTACGTGCACCGCGGGTGGAAGGCGCAGCCGGACGGCGGGTTCAGCAGCGACGGCGGGGTGCCCGGGATCGGGTCCAGCGGGACGTCGACCGAGGCGTTGATGCGCGGGATGGAGCTCAACAGGCCCCAGCCGTAGGGGTGCTGGGAGGTCTTGAGCACCTCGCGCATGGTGCCGCGCTCGACGGCCCGGCCCGCGTACATCACCAGCACGTCGTCGGCGATCTCACGGATCACGCCGAGGTCGTGGGTGATGAAGATGATCGAGGTGCCGCTCTCCTGCTGGAGGTCCTTCAGCAGGTCGACGATCTGCGCCTGCACGGTCACGTCGAGCGCGGTGGTCGGCTCGTCGGCGATCAGCAGCTGCGGGTCGCAGACCAGGGCCATCGCGATCATGGCGCGCTGGCGCATACCGCCGGAGAACTGGTGCGGGAAGTCGTCCACGCGGGTCTGCGGCTGCGGGATGCCCACCCGGCGCAGCATCTCGATCGCGCGGTCGCGACCCTCCTTCTTGTTCGCGCCGGTGTGCTTCATGAACGGCTCGGCGATCTGCCGGCCGATCGTGTAGTACGGCGAGAGCGCGGCGAGCGCGTCCTGGAAGATCATCGCCAGCTTGTTGCCGCGCAGCTTCTCCATGTCCTTCTGCGAGGTGCGCAGCAGGTCCTGGCCCTCGAGGGTGATGGAGCCCTCGATGGTGGTGTTCCGCGGGTTGTGCAGGCCCATCACGGCCAGGTTGGACACCGACTTGCCGGAGCCCGACTCACCGACGATGCCCAGGGTCTTGCCCTGCTGCAGGTCGAAGCTGAGGTTGTTGACGGCGTTGACGATGCCGTCCTCGGTGCGGAAGCGGACACGCAGGTCACGCACCGAGAGGAAGGCGGAGCCGGCCTGGGGTGCAGGGACGGCCTCGGACTTGGTGAGGGTGCTCACGGTCGGATCTCCTCGAGGGCGGGGTGGAGCAGGACGATCAAGGGGGCGGCGGGCGTCACGACAGCCGAACCCGGGGGTCGAGGAGAGCGTAAGCAGCGTCGACGATGATGTTGAAGAGCAGGATGGCGACCGAGCTGAAGATCAGCACGCCGAGCTCGAGGTTGATGTCGGCCGAGTTGACCGACTTCACCGCGAGGAAGCCCAGGCCGTGGATGCCGAAGGTGTACTCGGTGATGATCGCGCCGGAGAAGACGGCGCCCAGGTCGATGCCGAAGATCGTGATGATCGGGGCCATCGCGCCGCGCAGGGCGTAACGCCACCAGACGTAGCGGTTGGACATGCCCTTGGCCCGGGCGGCCCGGATGTGGTCCTCGGAGAGCTGCTCGAGCATGAGCGAGCGGACCTGGCGGGTGTAGTTGGCCCAGAAGATGATCGACATGACCAGCCACGGCAGGATCATCCCGAGGAAGCAGCCCACCGGGTCCTGGGTGAAGGGGATGTACTGCGGGCGGTCCAGCCACTGCAGGTTGTAGACGAAGAGCGCCATCGCCAGCGGGCCGACGAAGTAGATCTGGGTGGACTGGCCGATCAGCGAGATGGAGCTCGCGATCCGGTCCAGCACGGAGCCCTGCTTCCAGGCGGAGAGCATGCCCAGGCCCACGCCGATGGACAGGAAGCTGATCGCGCCGCCGATCGCCAGGACGAAGGTGGCCGGGTAGTTGGCCGAGATGCGGTCCCAGACGAACTGCTGCGAGTTGTACGAGTAGCCGAAGCAGGGGGCGTGGCAGATGCCGATGGTGCCCAGGTCCTGGCCGACGAACAGGCCGCTGATGTAGTGCCAGAACTGCATGCCGAGCGAGTCGGTGAGGTGCATGTTCTGGCGGATCTGCTCCAGTAGCTGCGGCGTGCAGCCCTTGGGGCAGTTCATCTGGGCCGGGTCGACCGTTCCGGAGTGGAAGGCGAAGAAGGTCAGGCTGATCAGCAGGAAGATGATGACGATCGCGCCGAGCGCCCGGCGGACAAGAAATCGGAGCATGGGATGAGCTCTTCCGAGTGAGGGCGCCTACGGCGGCCACGTCATGGATTGTGCGACTCCTGGATCACAGGTGGTCGACACGTGGCCCGGACAGGGCCACCCGTAGTGGGTGGCCCTGTCCGGGGGAGCCAGCCGGAGGCCAGCGCCTATCCGGGACTTACTTGATGAAGACGCTGGAGACGTCGATGCAGCCGAGAACCGCGTTGTAGGCCACACCGCCCAGGCCGGCACCGTAGATGTTGAAGAACTTGTCGTAGGCAGCCGGGATCTTCGGCACGTCGGTGGCGAGGATCTTGTCCGCGAGCTTCATCCACTCGGCGGCGGCGGCCTTCTGGTCCTCGATCTTGCTGATCCGGTCCATCTCGGCGTTCATGGCCGGGTTGTTGTAGTGCGAGTAGTCCGTCGCACCGTCGGCGATCAGGCGACCGTCCAGGGTCGGCGGGATGACCGTCGAGCCGGCCGGCCAGTCAGCGCCCCAGCCGGTGCGGTACAGGTCGAAGCCGTTGTCGACCTTGCCGATCTGGGTGTAGTAGGAGGTCGGGTCGATCTCCTTGCGCTCCACCGTGAAGCCGGCCTGGGTCAGGGCGTCCTGGACCGCGGCCGAGATGTTCTGCCAGCGGGTGGTGTTCGAGTAGGCCAGCACGATGTGGTAGCCCACGTTGTTGCTGTCCGTCAGGATCTTCTTGGCCGCGACCGGGTCACCGTTCGGGTTGGCCTTGATGCCCAGCGGGTCGGTGTTCTGCCAGCCGGAGACGGTCGGGCTGACCAGGTTGCCCGCGATGTCACCGGTGGTCGAGCCACCGAGGAGACGCTGCACCTGGGCGGCCGGGAAGGCCTTCGCCAGCGCCTTGCGGACGTTGACGTCCTTGACGCGGGTGTTGTTGATGTCGAAGGTGTCGACGTACGGCTGGAACTGGCTGATCGTGCGCGAGGTGTACTGCGGGTCGGCCTGGATCGTCTTGATCTGGGCCGCGTCCGCGTTCGCCGTCAGGCTCAGCGCGTTCTTGTCGTCGCCCGCGCCACCCATCAGACGCTGGGTCATCTGGGGGACCTGGACGTTGAGCTCGAAGACCCAGCTGTCCACGTACTGGTGGCGGATCGGGTCGCTCTTCGGGTCCCAGTTCTCGTTGCGCACGAGGGTCAGGGACTTGTCCGGCTGGTAGTCCTTGATCTTGTAAGGACCGATCGAGACCGGGTGGGAGTTGTACTTGTCCTTCGTGTCCATCGACTTCTCGATGGCCGTGATGTTGGGCATCGCGGCCGCGTACGAGGCGTCGGTGTGCGCGTCGGTGAAGTGGAAGGTGACGGTCTTGTCATCCGGGGTGCTGATGACGGTGTCCGGCAGGTCGCCCGCGTCGGGACCCTTGTAGACCTTCTTGTAGTCCGCGCCCGACAGCCAGATCGGGAAGTAGGTCGGACCCTGGGTCTGGTAGTCGGCGTACAGACGCTCGACGGCGTACTTGACGTCCTTCGAGGTGATCGGCGTGCCGTCCTCGAACTTCAGGTTGTCCTTGAGCGTCCAGGTCCAGGTCTTGCCGCCGTCCGTGGTCTTACCGGTGTCGGTGGCGAGGTCGCCGACCAGGATGGTCTTGCCGGTGACCGGGTCGGTCTTGTAGTTCGTCAGCTGGCGGCTGTAGAGCATGCCGACGGCCTGGTACTCGTTGACGTACTGCTGGCTCGGGTCCAGGTAGTCGAAGCCCGCGGCCTCGATGCCGTGCGCGGTGCCACCCTGCTTGGCGCCGGGGACGTCCTTGGCCGGACCGACGGAGTCGGCCGGCAGGCCGATGCCGAAGTCCGCCACGGTCGAGGTCGCACCCTTGTTGCCACCGGCGTCGGTGGACTTGGTGCCGCCCCCACCGCACGCGGTCAGCGAAAGAGCGCTGACCGCCACGAGCGCCGGCACGAGTGCTGCCTTGCGAAGTCTCATTGCTTCCTACCTGTCACTGGTCATGTTGGGTCTGGCCAGCGCGGACCGGCGGGGCGGCATTGCCCCGGGGTGGCCGGACTGGGGGGTACAGGGTGGTGCAGGTGTGGTGCGGGGGTTGAGCAGGGTGGAACGGTCTAGCGGATGGTCTTCGGGTCGAGCGCGTCCCGGACCGCATCCCCGAACTGGTTGAACGCGATGGTGAAGATCATCAGCGAGAGACCGGGGAAGAGAAGGTAGGTCAGGTCGTTCTGGTAGTTGTTCACCGCGTCCTGGAACATCAGGCCCCAGTCCGGAGTGGGCTCCACCATGCCGACGCCGAGGAAGGAGAGACCGGCCTCGGCCGTGACCATGGCCGGCAGCGTGAGCGTCACCTGGACCAGGATCGTGGTGGCCAGGTTCGGCAGCAGCTCCTTGAAGATGATGCGCGTGGGGGAGGCACCGGCGATCTTGGCGGCCTCGACGTACTCCCGCTCGCGCAGGCTCAGGGCCAGACCGCGCAGCAGACGGGAGGTGCCCATCCAGCCGAGGAAGGTCTGTACCAGCACGATCGCGATGACGCGCATGTACACCGGCGTCTCGCGGTTCGCGGGCACGAACCAGATCAGCACGATCGGCGTGAACGCGATGAAGAACAGCTGGGTCGGCAGGCCGAGCAGCAGGTCGGTGAAGCGTCCGACGAAGTAGTCGAACTTGCCGCCGAGGTAGCCCTGGGCCACACCGATCGCGATGCCGATGATGCTGGAGAAGATCGTGACCAGCAGGCCGATGCCGAGCGAGGTGCGGATGCCGTACACCAGCTTGGCGAAGACGTCGTAGCCGGTGGCCGGCGTGATGCCGAACCAGTGCTCGGCGCTCATCCCGCCACCGGGGCCGATCGGCACCTGGTTGTCGTCGATGAGGCTCATGTCGCGCAGCCCGTACGGGACGTACGGCGACTGGCCGTACAGCTTCGTGATCACCGGCGCGAGGATCGCGACCAGGATGTAGAAGATCACGATCCCGGCGCAGAGCACACCGATGCGGTTGCGCTTGAAGCGGCTCCAGGCAATCTGGCCCGGGGTGCGCCCGAGGAGCGCGGCCGGCTTGTTGCCGCCGTCTCCTGTAGCGGACGCGACGAGGACCGGGTCGGTCTCCGTCGTGTCCTCAGTTGGCGTCGTCATGGTGCGAAAGCTCCCGCCGGTGGTCTGTGCAGCAGCAACGAGGAAGAAGTTGGTCGAACGGACTCTCGCAACTCGTTTATCGAACGTCAAGAGTTTCTCTGGTGCTGGACGGTAGGTTTTGGCTTCGTTCTGGAATGTCCATCAGTTTGTAGCTTTCAGCTACTTGACAGCCCCCTGGCGAGACGGTCTAAAACGGACATCCTGGGACAAACAGCGTTCATAAGTTCGTAACGAGGGCTTAGTAACACCGGTATCTGAACGCGACGTACCGACCTTTGTGGGGTCGACGCGCATAGATAACCCTGTCCGTTTTGACCGGATCTGAGGGGATTACCAGCCGGTTTTCAGCGTCCGATTATCGGACGGTTTTGGCGGGAAGCCGCCGGTGGCGACTATTCGTCAGCCTTTAGCGCCCTCCCTGGAATCCGTCGGGAGAGGTGCTGCCCACCTCGCGTGTCAGTTACACGCCACTGGCGTGATGTCGCCGGGAAACAGGACTGGACCCCGGAACGCGGGGCGTTCCGGGGTCCAGTCCTACGGATTTCTTGACATGCTCACATGCGGTCAGGCACGAAACTTGTAAGTGCGTTCCGCATCGCTGTTCTTGTCGTAGACCGTGGCGATTGCGTCGGCCACATCCTGGGTCGTGATCGGGGCCAGAGTTCCGTCGCTCTTGCGGAACTTGGTCTTGTCGAAGACCCCGCCGATCGCCGAACTCAACTGGTCCAGGTCCCACTTGGGGCCGATCGTGCCGTTCGCGTCAGGGGCCAGGGTGAGCGCCTTGGCGGTCACCGCCCTGGTGAGGACGAACTTCTTCGCCGCGGCCCCGGTGCCGGCCGTGACCGTCACCTTGCCGCTCATGATCGCCTTGCCCAGGCCGTCCGCGGCCTGCTGCAGGGCCTGCGGGGCGACCTTGGGCTGCGCGGCCGTGACGGCCAGCGCTATCGGCCCGTCGCTCTTGCCGGCCGCCCGGTCCAGGTAGCTCTGCTGCACCTGGTCGACCGCCGCGGCGCCGTCCACCGCCTGCCCGGCCTGGCCCGGCACCACGGTCGGGTCGCCCGTCTCGCTGAACTGGACGAAGCCCTCCTTGAGCCCGTGCGCGGAGCTCGCCGCCAGGCCGTCCAGTGCCACCTTGAGCTTGGCGCGGTCCACGTGGACCACCGGCGGCACCGTCTTGCTGCCGCCGGTCAGCGAGCCGATCACCTCGCCGGGGCTGTAGCTGTGCTTGGTCAGCCCGTCCACGGTGGCGGTGGTGTCGAAGCTGAGGCCGGCGGTGGCCGGGTCCAGGGTCAGCGCCTGGTCGCCGATCTTGAGCTGTATCGGCTGCTGCCCGACCTTGCCGACGGTGGCGTCCAGCTGGTGGATCGCCTGGTCACGGCTGTCGCCGCCGATGTCGGTGCCCAGCACGGTGGTGCCGCGCGGGACGTCCGCCTGGTTGAGCATCAGGCCGGTGCCGTAGGCGGCGGCGCCCACGAAGAGCGCTCCGCCCACCGCGGTGACCAGCAGCTTCTGGGCGCGCGGCCGGGCCTTGGGCTTGCCGGTGGCGGCCGGGGCCTTCGGTGCGGCGGGGGCGGCCGGGGTGGCCGGGGTGGCCGGTGTGCTCGCGGGCTCGCCGCCCGGGCCGGCGGCGGGCGATCGCTCGGCGCGGTCCGGGGCCAGGCCGCCGGGGGGCGGC
>NZ_BAAALF010000113.1:0-27115 GCF_039528135.1 Kitasatospora nipponensis
CCCCCCGCCCCCCCCCCCCCCCCCCCCCCACCCCCCCCCCCCCCCCCCCCCCGCCCCCCCGCCCCCGCCCCCCCCCGAGCTGCCGGCCCTGGTCGAGGGCGTCCTGGCCGACGGCTGGGTCCCGGTGTACGGGCACACCAGCAGCCGGCAGGAGCTCGACGACTACGCCTGGCACCGCAGCGGCGCGCTGGCCCAGTGGGCCCTCGACCACCCCGGGCACCCCGACCGCGAGCAGGTGCGGCAGGCCGCGGACGAGCAGCGCGCGCACTGGCTGCGCCGGCGCGAGAGCGCCGGGTTCGCCACCCTGCTGCTGCGCCGCGCGGCCTGACCACCGGCCGGGTGCGGCCGGGCAGCGGGCCGGGAGGGGGCCGCCCGCGCGCCGCGGCCGTCAGTCGAGCCTGGCGTCGAACGCCAGCACCCGGACCAGCTCCTCGACCCGCTCCTCGGCCAGCCCCTGGGAGACGAACCAGGCGCCGACGTTGCGCACGTCACGCTCCAGGAACGAGCGCCCGCGCGGGTTGGCGACGACGTCGACGATCTGCGGCACGTCGATGATCACCAGCCGCCCCTCGTGGACCAGGATGTTGTACGCCGACAGGTCACCGTGCGCGTAGCCGTCCCGGGCCAGCAGCGACAGGCTGAACCCGAGCTGCTCCCACAGGTCCGCCAACTCGGCGGCCGGCGGCCGGGTCTGGGCCAGCCGGGGCGCGGCCGCACCGGAGGCGTCGCCGATGAACTCCATGAGGATCTCGGTGCCCAGGATCTGCACCGGGTACGGCACCGCGGCCCCCGCCAGCCAGAGCCGGGAGAGCGCGGCGAACTCGGCCGCGGCCCACTGACCGGCGATGGCCTGCTTGCCGAAGTCGGTGCGCTTGGCCATCGCGCGGCTGACCCGCGACTCCTTGTGGGCGCGGCCCTCCAGGTAACCGGAGTCGCGGTGGAAGAGCCGGTGCTGGCCGTCCCGGTAGCGCTTGGCCGCCAGCAGCGTGCGCCGCTCGGTGCCCGGCACGCCGCGCTCCACCAGGAAGACGTCGGCCTCCTTGCCGGTCTTGACGATGCCGAACTCGGTGTCGACGGCGGCCAGGTCGGTCACCACCCAGTCGGGACGCGGCTCGGGACCCTTCTCGCTTGGCGTGGACTGGTCCCAGGTGGACCAGCGGTCGCCCACCGGCGGCCCGTCGGCAGCGGGCGCGGGCCCGGCGTCGTCCGCCTGCTCGGGCCAGAAGCGGTGGGTGTACTCGGCGAACGCCTCCTCGAAGGCGGCGTCGTCGTGGTGGTTGCGTCGGTTGCCGCCCTTGCCGGCGCCCTTGGGGCGGATGCGGCTGAAGGACTCGCCGTCGGTCATGCGCTCACGCATGTGAGAGGTCTCCTGCGGGATGGGCCCACCGCAGGATGCGTCCAGCGACGCGTCGTCAGCCGGCGGGCAGAGAACGAGAGAGGGCGTCTGGCGCGCAGGTCAAGGCGCGCCGCGTCGTGGCGGCAACCATCACGACACACCTCCTCGTCTCTCGTCACGACCGGGCGGCAACCCGCCCGGTCCGGCAGTTCCCCGATGCTCCCGCGCCACCCGCCACGGGCGCAACCGAATTACCGGCGGGGCGCGGGCCCCGGGGATCCCCCCAGGGTCCGCGCCCCGCCGCCACCGGCTCAGCCCTTGACGCAGACGACCTGCTTCAGCTCGGCGACGACCTGGACCAGGTCCCGCTGCTGTGCCATCACCTTGTCGATCGACTTGTACGCACCCGGGATCTCGTCCACCACCCCGCTGTCCTTACGGCACTCCACGCCCTTGGTCTGCTCCACCAGGTCGCGCGTGGTGAACCGCTTCTTCGCCGCCGTCCGGCTCATCTTGCGACCCGCGCCGTGCGAGGCGGAGTTGAAGGACGCCGGGTTGCCCAGCCCGCGCACGATGAACGAACTGGTGCCCATCGAGCCCGGGATGATCCCCCACTCCCCCGTCCCCGCGCTGATCGCCCCCTTGCGGGTGACCAGCAGGTCGACGCCGTCGTAGCGCTCCTCGCTGACGTAGTTGTGGTGGCAGCTGATCACCTCGTCGAAGGCGACCCGGGCCCGCGGGAACTCGCGGCGGACCACGTCCTGGAAGAGCGCCATCATCACCGCGCGGTTGTTCTTCGCGTACTCCTGCGCCCAGAACAGGTCCTGGCGGTAGGCGTTCATCTGCGGGGTGTCGGAGATGAAGACGGCGAGGTCGCGGTCGACGATGCCCTGGTTGTGCGGGAGCGAGCGGGCGACCGTCATGTGGTGCTCCGCCAGCTCCTTGCCGATGTTGCGCGAACCGGAGTGCAGCATCAGCCAGACCGCGCCGGTGTCGTCGACGCAGACCTCGATGAAGTGGTTACCGCTGCCCAGCGAGCCCATCTGCTGCATCGCCCGCTCGCGACGCCACTTGACCTCGGGCGCCACGCCCTCGAAGCGGTCCCAGAAGTCGTCCCAGCCGGCGGCCGCGAAGCCGTGCAGCTTGCCCGGGTCGACCGGCTCGGCGTGCGCACCCCGGCCGACCGGGATGAGCTGCTCGATCTTCGAGCGCAGCCGGCCCAGGTCGTCCGGCAGGTCGCGGGCGTCGAGGGAGGTCTTGACGGCGCTCATCCCGCAGCCGATGTCCACGCCGACCGCGGCCGGGCAGACCGCGCCCTTCATGGCGATCACGGAGCCGACGGTGGCGCCCTTGCCCAGGTGCACGTCCGGCATCACGGCCAGGCCGTGCAGCCACGGGAGGGTGGAGATGTTGCGCAGCTGCTGCAGGGCCGCGCCCTCGACGGTGGCCGGGTCGGCCCACATCCGGATCGGTACGCGGGCGCCGGGAACCTCGGTGTACGACATGGTGGAACAGACCCCCAAAGGTCGACAGATCAAGCCTAGTCGCGCGGTTCGCGCGGGCATCGGTGCTGGTGGAGCGGCCACGCGAAGCGTCCGGCGTGGCTCGGGAAGACAGGGGGCGCGGCCCGCGCGAGGTGCGGGCGGGCTCAGGCGGCGGTGCGGCGGCGCGGTGCGGAACGGCGTGCCCCGCGACACAACGGCGAGGGACGGGACGGCCTCGGGGAGCGCGCGACGCTGTTGCGCCTGCCGGCTGGCTCGACCCGCATGATGACCGCCTCCTCTCCTCGTCGTCTGCTCGACCGCCGCGCGGTGCGACGGGGCTATCAACCCATGCCGCCCTCGGCTCGTGCAAGGGGATTTGCGGGGCCCGCGGGCGGTGCGGGCGGGCACCGCGAAGGCCCGGCGGGTCGCCCCGCCGGGCCTTCGTCGGTAGCTCAGGCGATCGTCGACCTGGTGACGGTCCGCCTCAGTTGGCGACGACCGTGACCTCGCCCAGGCCCAGCGCCCGGACCGGCTCGGCGATCACCGAGGCGTCGCCGACCAGCACGGTGACCAGGCGCTCGGGCGGGAAGGCCGCGACCACGGCCGCGGTGGCCGCCTCGGTGCCCAGCTCCGCGAGCTGGCGGTAGACCGTGGCCTGGAAGTCGTCGGGCAGGTGCTGCTCGACCTGGTCGGCCAGGGTGGCCGCGACCGCACCCGCGGTCTCGTACTTCAGCGGCGCGACGCCGACCAGATACTGCACCGCCTCCTCCCGCTCGCCGTCGGTGAGGCCCTCGGCGGCCAGGGTGCGCAGGATGGTCCAGATGTCGGCGAGCGCGGGGGCGGTGGAGGCGGTGTCCACCGAGCCGCTGATCGCCAGCACGGCCCGTCCCGAGCCCTCGGGGTTGGAGCGCAGCGGCTGCGCGAAGGCCCGCACCCCGTAGGTGTAGCCCTTCTCCTCGCGCAGCACCCGGTCCAGGCGGGAGGTGAGGGTGCCGCCGAGGCAGTAGGTGCCGAGCGTCTGCGCCGCCCAGCTCGGGTCGTGCCGGTCGGGGCCGATCCGGCCGATCAGCAGCTGGGTCTGCACCGCGCCGGGACGGTCCACGATGACCACCCGGGCCGCGTCGTCGGCGGTGACCGGCGCGGCCACCGACGCGGCGGCGCTCTCGCCGCTCCAGCTGCCGAGGGTGTTCTCGAGCAGGGCGGGCAGGTCCACGGCGCCCAGGTCGCCGACCACCACCACGGAGGCCGTGGCGGGGCGCACGTGCGCGCGGTAGAAGGCCAGCACGGCCTCGCGGTCGATCACCTTGACGGTCTCGGCGCTGCCGGCCCGCGGGCGCGAGAGCCGGTCGGCCTCGTCGAACAGCTCGGCGTAGAAAGCCTTCGCGGCCTGCCGGGCGGGGTTGGCCTGCTCGTGGACGAGCTCGTCGAGCCGGTTGGCGACCAGCCGCTCGATCTCGTCGACGGGCAGCGCGGGGGCGCGCAGCGCGTCGGCCAGCAGGCTCAGGCCGCGCTCCAGCCGGGAGACCGGGACCTCCAGGACGACCCGGATGCACGGGTGGTCGGCGTGCGCGTCCAGCGTCGCGCCGACCCGCTCCAGCTCGGCGGCGAACTCCTCGGCGCTGAGCTTGTCGGTGCCCGCGGTGAACGCCCTGGCCAGGATGGTGGCCACCCCGTCGAGTCCGGCCGGCTCGGCGGCCAGCGGGGCGTCGAGCAGCACGTCGACGGCCACCAGCTGCTGGCCGGGGCGGTCGCAGTGCAGCACGGTGAGCCCGTTGGCGAGCGCGCTGCGGGTCGGCGCGGGGAACGCCCACGGGGTGGGCGTGCCCGGCTGCGGCTGCGGGTGGAAGGTCATGGTGGGGACGAAGGTGCTCATGCGGCGTCCTCCTCGACGGGGCCGGAGGTGGCGTCGGAAGCGTCGCCGGAGTCCGTGGCATCGGTGCTGGTGGGGGGTTCGTAGACGAGGACGGCGCGGTTGTCGGGGCGCAGCCGGGCGGCGGCCAGGGCCTTGACCTCCTCGGCGGTGACGTCCATGACCCGGGACAGCGCGGTGTTGACGAGGTTGGGGTCGCCGAAGAGCACCGCGAAGCGGCAGAGCTCGTCCGCCCGGCCGGCCACCGTGGTGAGCCGGTCGAGCCACTCGCGCTCGATCTGCGCCTGGGCGCGCTCGAGCTCCTCGGGCGTGGGGCCCTCGGCCGCGAACCGGGCCAGCTCCTCGTCCACGGCGGCCTCGACCTGCGCGATGGTGGCCTCGCCCGAGGTCTTGACGTCGAGCCAGCCCAGCGAGGGGGCGCCGGACAGCCGCAGCAGGCCGAAACCGGCCGTCACCGCGGTGCGGTCGCGCCTGACCAGCCGGTTGTAGAGCCGGCTGGACTCGCCGGAGCCGAGCACGGTCAGCGCCAGGTCGGCCGCGTCGGACTCGCGGGTGCCGTCCTGCGGCAGTCGGAAGGCCGCCATCAGCGCGCGGGAGGGGACCTCCTCCTCGACCAGCTCGCGGATCTCCGTGCCGATGGTCGCGGGCAGCGAACCGTCGCGCGGCGGCGTCTTGCCGTCGTGGCCGGGGATGCTGCCGAAGTACCTCTCCACCCAGGCGATGGCCTGCTCGGGGTCGATGTCGCCGACCACCGAGAGCACGGCGTTGTTGGGCGCGTAGTACGTCCGGAAGAACGCCCGGGCGTCCTCCAGGGTGGCGGCGTCCAGGTCGGCCATCGAGCCGATCGGGGTGTGGTGGTAGGGGTGGCCCTCGGGGAAGGAGAGCGCGGTGAGCCGCTCGAAGGCGGTGCCGTAGGGCACGTTGTCGTACCGCTCGCGGCGCTCGTTCTTGACGACGTCGCGCTGGTTCTCCATCGACGCCTCGTCGAGGGCGGCCAGCAGCGAGCCCATCCGGTCGGCCTCCAGCCACAGCGCGAGCTCGAGCTGGTGGGCCGGCATGGTCTCGAAGTAGTTGGTGCGCTCGAAGCTGGTGGTCCCGTTGAGCGAGCCGCCGGCGGCCTGGACCAGTTCGAAGTGCCCGTTGTTGGAGACGTTCTTCGAGCCCTGGAACATCAGGTGCTCGAAGAGGTGCGCCAGTCCGGTGCGGCCCTTCACCTCGTGCCGGGAGCCGACGTCGTACCAGAGGCAGACCGCGGCGACCGGGGTGAGGTGGTCCTCGGAGAGCACCACCCGCAGGCCGTTGGCCAGGCGGTGCTCGGTGATGGCGATGCCTCGGGTGGAGGCGGGGGCCGGGTTGGCCATGCGCTCGGGTCCTTCCCGTCAGGTTGGGTCGGGGGTGTCTACGGCCCCATTGTGGTGCAACGCGCAGGGCGCCGGGATGTGCCCGCGCGGGCCGCGCGTTCGCCACCGGCGGAAGCACCGCGGGGAGCGCCGCGGGACACCCGTGCCGACCGGGCGCACCACCACCGGGCGGCCCTGGGCGGGGAGTGTCCGTGCGAGGGTCCACAATGGGGGGCGCCGTACCCCGGTGACGACATGTGAAGCACCACCGACGCACGACGTGTGAAGCAGCTGACAGACGCAAGGGAGCCCCGCCGCGATGGCCCGCCGCAGTTCGCCGACCCCGCCGCCCGGAGACTTCGAGGAGCGGATCCTCGATGTCGACGTCGTGGACGAGATGCAGGGTTCCTTCCTGGAGTACGCCTACTCGGTGATTTACTCCCGCGCTCTGCCGGACGCGCGGGACGGTCTCAAGCCGGTGCACCGGCGCATCCTCTACCAGGCCAACGAGATGGGCCTGCGGCCCGAGCGCGCGCACGTGAAGTGCGCCCGCGTGGTGGGCGAGGTGATGGGTCGACTGCACCCGCACGGGGACGCCTCGATCTACGACTCCATCGTCCGGATGGCGCAGCCGTTCTCGATGCGGGTGCCGCTGATCGACGGACACGGCAACTTCGGCTCGCTCGGCAACGACGACCCGCCGGCCGCGATGCGCTACACCGAGTCGCGGCTGACCGCGGCCGCGATGGCGCTGGTGGAGTCGATCCACGAGGACACCGTCGACTTCGGCCCCAACTACGACGGCAGCGAGCAGGAGCCGGTGGTGCTCCCGGCCGCCTTCCCGAACCTGCTGGTGAACGGCGCCTCGGGGATCGCGGTCGGCATGGCGACCAACATGCCGCCGCACAACCTGACCGAAGTCATCGCCGCCGCCCGGCACCTGATCAAGCATCCGAGCGCCGACCTCGACACCCTGATGCGCTTCGTCCCCGGCCCCGACCTGCCCACCGGCGGCCGGATCGTGGGCCTGTCCGGCATCCGCGACGCCTACGAGAACGGCCGCGGCACCTTCAAGATCCGTGCCACCACGACGGTCGAGAACGTCACGGCCCGGCGCAAGGGCATCGTGGTCACCGAGCTGCCGTTCACGGTCGGCCCGGAGAAGGTGATCGCCAAGATCAAGGACCTGGTCAACGCCAAGAAGCTGCAGGGCATCGCCGACGTCAAGGACCTCACCGACCGCGAGCACGGCCTGCGGCTGGTGATCGAGGTCAAGAACGGCTTCGTGCCCGAGGCCCTGCTGGAGCAGCTCTACAAGCTGACGCCGATGGAGGAGACCTTCGGCATCAACAACGTCGCGCTGGTGGACGGCCAGCCGTTGACGCTGGGCCTCAAGGAGCTGCTGGAGGTCTACGTCGACCACCGCTTCGAGGTGGTCCGCCGGCGCAGCGAGTTCCGGCGGCGCAAGCGCCAGGAGCGGCTGCACCTGGTCGAGGGCCTGCTGGTGGCGCTGGTCGACATCGACGAGGTCATCGCGCTGATCCGCTCCAGCGACAACGCGGCGCAGGCCAAGGACCGGCTGATGGAGCGCTTCTCGCTCTCCGAGATCCAGACCGCCTACATCCTGGACACCCCGCTGCGCCGGCTGACCCGCTTCGACCGGGTCGAGCTGGAGACCGAGCAGGCCAAGCTGACGGCGGAGATCGCCGAGCTGACCGAGATCCTGGAGTCGGACAGCAAGCTGCGCGGTGTGGTCTCCGGCGAGCTGGCGGCGGTCTCCAAGCAGTTCGGCACCGAGCGGCGCACGGTGCTGCTGGAGGCGGGGGCGGTCCCCTCAGCGGCGCTCTCGGTGCCGCTCGAGGTGGCGGACGACCCGTGCCGGGTGCTGCTCTCCTCGACCGGGCTGCTGGCCCGCACCGCGGACAGCGAGCCGATCGAGTTCGGCGAGCCCTCCACCGGGCGCTCGAAGCACGACGTGATCGTCTCCTCGGTGCCGGCCACCGCGCGGGCCGACGTGGGTGCCGTGACCTCGGCCGGCCGGGTGCTGCGGCTGCCGGTGATCGACCTGCCGGCGCTGCCCCCGCAGCCCGTCCTGTCGCTGGCCGGCGGGGCGCAGGTCAGCGAGTTCCTGCGGCTGGAGGCCGGGGAGCGGCTGATCGCGCTGACCACGCTGGACGAGTCCTCGCCCGGCCTGGCGCTGGGCACCGTGCAGGGCGTGGTGAAGCGGGTGGTGCCCGAGTGGCCCGCCAACAAGGACGAGTTCGAGGTGATCGCGCTCAAGGAGGGCGACGAGCTGGTGGGCGCGGTCGAGCTGCGCACCGGCGAGGAGGACCTGGTCTTCATCAGCAGCGACGCCCAGCTGCTGCGCTACCCGGCGGGTCAGGTGCGCCCGCAGGGCCGGCCGGCCGGTGGCATGGCCGGCATCAAGCTCACCGACGGGGCCCGGGTGCTCTCGTTCACGGCGGTCGACCCGGCGGTGGACGCGGTGGTGATCTCGGTCGCGGGCGCCTCGGGCACGCTGACCGGCGAGGCGCAGAGCAGCTGGAAGGTGACGCCCTTCGAGCAGTACCCGCGCAAGGGCCGGGCCACCGGCGGGGTGCGCTGCCAGCGCTTCCTGCGCGGGGAGGACGCGCTGGCCTTCGCCTGGGCGGGTGCGGCGCCGGCGCGGGCCGCGGCCGCGAACGGCACCCCGGTGACGCTGCCCGAGCGCGACCCGCGCCGGGACGGCTCGGGGACGCCGGTGGCCACGCCGGTCGCGGCGGTGGCCGGGCCCGCCTGAGCGGGCGGGGTGCGCGCTCGGCTGCGCTGACGCCGGCGGCACCGGTGACGCGGTAGGGCCGGTGACGTTGGGCAGTGCTGTTGGGCCGGTGCAGTGGGGCCGGTGCGGCTTCGGGATCCCCCGGGGCCGCACCGGCCCGGCCGCCCTTGCGGCGCCGGTAGGCTGATCCGAGTGATCACTTGTGCGAGCCAGTCGAGCGACCTTGCCGAGCCGCTGGCGGCCACCGCCGCCACCGCCGCCACCTGGCTGCTGATCGAGCAGCCCGGTCCGTGGGGTGCGAAGGCCCTCACCCAGAGCCATCTCGACCCCGAGTTCGGCCGTGCCCTCGACGCGGCGGCCGAAGGCACCGGCGTGCGGGTGGCCCTGATCCGCCGCCCCGGGCGGCACGCCGACGACCAGCCGACCAGCGGACACCAGGTGATCCTGGCGCACACCGCCCCGGGCCGCAGCTGGGTCCGCCGGACCGAGCTGCTGGACCTCACCGAGCTCCTGACGCTGGACCTGGCCGCCGCCGGCGCGGGCGAGCACGGTGGCTTCGGAAGCCCGCACTCCGGCGGCCCGCTGGCCCTGGTGTGCACCAACGGCCGACGCGACCGGTGCTGCGCCCTGCTCGGCCGGCCGCTGGCCGCCGAACTGGCCGCGGCCGGACACAGCGAGGTCTGGGAGATCACCCATCTGGGCGGTCACCGCTTCTCGCCCACCATGCTGGTGCTGCCCTACGGCTACGCGTACGGGCGCCTCACCGAGGCCGCGGCCAAGGACGTGCTCGCCGCGACGGCCGCCGGACGGGTCGTGCCGGAGTTCTCGCGCGGGCGGTCCTCCTGGGACCGGCCCGGCCAGGCCGCCGAGCACGCGGTGCGCCTGCTGATCGACGAGGGCGCGGCGGACAGTCTGACGGTCACTCAGGAGCCGTTGCCCCAGGGCGGCTGGTCCTGCCGGGTGCGGCACACCGACGGTCGCGGCTGGCGGGTGACGGTGGTCGCCGTGCCGAGTGAGCCGGCGCGGCCCGAGAGCTGTGGCAAGACGCCGGCCAACCCGGCCCGGATGGACGTCGAGTCGGTCACCGCCGAGTAGCCGTCCGGTGGCGGCCGGGCCTCCCGCGGGCTCCGCGGACCGTGCGGGGCGGGCGCGGTGACGGCCCGGGTCCTACGGAGCGTCACCCCTCCATCGGCGCAGTCCCCGGCGGCGGGCGGGGCCGCGGCCGCCTAGCGTGGCGGCCGTGGGACCACCCACGAGGACGGCTTCCGCTCTCGATCGGAGGCCGAAGTGCTGTGCGGAGCGGACCGCTGCCGGTCCCGCTGCGCCGCCCCGGCCGCCCGGCCGGGCGCACGGAAGGATGCACCGGAAAAATGAAGCCGGACCTCAAGACCGCCGACGCCGCCCCGACGCCCGTCACCCCCGACGCCGACACCGATGCCGACGCCGCCGCGGGCTCCGAGCCCGCCCAGGTGACCGAGCCGGACCACGAGCAGGCTCCGCCGGACTGCTCCGAGCGCAAGCGGCCCGGACGGTTGCGCCACCGGGTCGGCCTGGCGGCGGCGATCGTGGCCAGCGCGGGTTCGATCGCCCTCAGCGCCGACCTCGCGAGCGCGACAGCGGTCCCGGACCACCTCGAGGCCCGCCCCGGGCTGGTGAGCACCGACGACCCCACCGGTGACGACGGCCTCGACTACGGCACCGCCGGCGGATCCGACGACGGCTCCGACTACGCGACCGACGACGGCGCCGGCACCGGGGACGACACGGACTACGCCACCAGCGACGCCGGTGACGAGGGCGACTACAGCGATGACGACGGATCCGGCGAAGGGTCCGACGACGCATCCGGCTCCGCGACGGGGGACGGCTCGGACGACCGGGGCACCGGCGGTTCGGGGTCCACCTCGGCCGACGACTCGGGCGACGGCGACGGCGACGGCCGGGGCTCGGTCGCGATCACCTCCAGCGGCGCCGGCGAGCAGGGCTGGGACGGCTCGGTCTACTGGTTCCAGAACAGTTCGGGCGAGTGGCGCTGGACCCGTCACCTGGACACCTACCAGAACCGGACCTCCGGTCGGAGCGGCGCCACGCGCAGCACGTCCACCGGGTCCGACCAGGGCGCGAGCCCCGCCGTCGCCGCCTCGAGCGGCGACGTCGAGACCGCCGTCGAGTACGCCCTCGCGCAGGTGGGCAAGCCGTTCAAGATGGGCGGCACGGGCCCCGGCAGCTTCGACTGCTCCGGGCTCGTGCAGACCTCGTTCCGGCACGCGGGGATCTCGCTCCCCCGGATCGCCAACGACCAGTACGCCGCGACCACGGCCATCCGCTCGAGCCAGCTGCAGCGCGGCGACCTGCTCTTCTGGTCCACCGACGGGAGCGCGGAGGGCATCCACCACGTGGCCATCTACCTCGGCAACAGCAAGTACGTCGAGGCGGCCCACCCGGGGACCACCGTGCGGATCTCCACGCTCAACCAGGGCTACTGGCCGACCCAGACCAGCCGGACCTGACCGGCACCTCACCGAGCGGGGCGTCACGCCGAACGGCGCGGACCGAGCACGACGTCGCGGGCCCCCGGCAGCCGGGGCTGCCGGGGGCCCGACGTGTGCGGCGCGCCGACCGGCGCCGCGCAGAGCGCTCTCAGACCGCCCCGGCGCCGGTCAACGACCGCACCTCGAGCTCGGCGAACTTGTCCGAGTCCGCGCGCTCCTCGCCGCTGACCGTGCCGATCCAGCCCATCAGGAAGCCGAGCGGGATGGAGATCAGGCCCGGGTTCTCCAGCGGGAACCAGTGGAAGTCGACCCCCGGGAACATCGCGGTCCTGCTGCCGGAGACGACCGGCGAGAACAGCACCAGCCCCAGGGCCGGCACCAGCCCGCCGTAGGTCGCCCAGCAGGCGCCGCGCGTGGTGAAGCGGCGCCAGAAGAGGTTGTAGAGCAGGGTGGGGAGGTTGGCCGAGGCCGCGACCGCGAAGGCCAGACTGACCAGGAAGGCCACGTTCAGGCGCTGCGCGAAGAGGCTCAGCACGATGGCGAGCCCGCCGATCACCACGGCCGCCAATCGGGCCACGATCACCTCCTGGCGCTCCGTCACCGGCGCCCGCCGCGGGCTGCGGAAGGCCTGGGCGTACAGGTCGTGGGCGAAGGAGACCGAGGAGGCCAGCGTCAGACCGGCCACCACGGCGAGGATGGTGGCGAAGGCAATGGCCGAGGTGAGGGCGAAGAAGAGGGTCCCCCCGGTACTGCCCTCACCGCCGCCCAGCTTGAGCGCGAGCAGCGGCACCGCGGTGTTCCCCGCGGAGTTGGCGGCCTTCACCGCCTTGGAGCCGACCAGCGCGGTGGCCCCCAGACCGAGCACGATGGTCATCAGGTAGAAGCAGCCGACCAGGCCGATCGCCCAGATCGTGGAACGGCGGGCGGCCCGGGCGGTGGGCACCGTGTAGAAGCGGGAGAGGATGTGCGGCAGGCCGGCCGTACCGAGCACCAGGGCCAGCCCCAGGCTGACGAAGTCGAGCCGGCTGGTGCCGGAGGCCCCGTACTTGAGGCCCGGCTCCAGGTAGCGCTCGCCGGCCCCGCTCCCCCGGGCCGCCGCGTGCATCAGGCCGGCGAGGTCGCCGTGGAAGCGCACCACCACCCAGACCGTCAGCAGCACCGCGCCGGTCATCAGCATGAGCGCCTTGACGATCTGGATCCAGGTGGTGGCCCGCATGCCGCCGACCGTGACGTAGATGATCATCAGGGCGCCGACGGCCACGATGGTCCAGGTCTTGGCGGCGGCGCCGGTGGTGCCCAGCAGCAGCGCCACCAGGCTGCCGGCGCCGACCATCTGCGCGATCAGGTAGAGCAGCGTGACCACCACGCTGGCGGTACCGGCCGCGGCCCGCACCGGACGCTGGCGCATCCGGGTGGCCAGCACGTCCGCCAGCGTGTAGCGGCCGGTGTTGCGCACCAGCTCGGCCACCCACATCAGCACCACCAGCCAGGCGACCAGGAAGCCGATGCTGTAGAGGACGCCGTCGTAGCCGTAGAGGGCGATCAGACCGGTCACCCCGAGGAAGGAGGCGGCCGAGAGGTAGTCGCCGGACAGGGCGATGCCGTTCTGCAGCGGCCCGAAGTCGCGGCCGCCCGCGTAGAAGTCCTCGGCCGCCTGGCCGCGCCGGCCCACCCAGAGGGTGATGGCCAGCGTCACCACGACCACGAGGGCGAAGAGCACGACGGCCAGCGCGTGGTGCTGACCGGCCGCCGGCGCCAACGCCGCGCGGACCGGTGCGACCGGGTGGCCCACGGCCGGGTGCAGCTCGGCCGGGCGGGGTGGGGCCAGGTGGATCCCGCCGGGGTGCGGCACCGAGACGGCGGGCAGGAACGGGGAGCCGGCGGGCGCACCGCTGGACGCGGCGGTGGCGGCGGAGGTCGGTGCGGGGGCTGACAGGGCGGGGGCGACGGCCGCGGGCAGGGCGCCCACGACGGCCGGTACGTCGGTCAGAGTCATCGGAGCTGGTCCTGAGTGTCCCAGCGCAGGCCGAGGGCTGCCCGGTCGCGCTTGATGCGGGCGTTGCGGGAGTAGAGCCAGGTGATCACGAACGTCGAGACGAACTGGAGCAGCCCCAGCGTCCAGGCGACGCTGAGCGGCCCGGCCACCTGTGTGCGCATCAGATCCGGCGCGACCGCCTGGGCGATCACGTAGAGCAGGTACCAGCCGAGGAAGACCGCAGTGGCCGGAAAGACGAAACTCCGGTAACTGCGCCGGATCTCCTGGAAGGCCTCACTCTGCTGGACCTCGCGGTACACCTGGGCCGCTGCCGGGTCCGGCGGCTCCTCGGTCGGTCTGATCGGGCGCTGCACCGGGACCACGACGGCTGCCACGGGGCGCCTCCTGGTCTGTCGATGGACCGTCCCGGCGGGAGCGGACGGACGGGCGGGAGCCGACGGAGCCGGGGCCGACCACCAGTCGAACCGTTGGCCCCGTCGGGGCGTTCGACCGGCGGATCCGGTGATTTCGTGCTGTGCCAAAGCTGCTCCTGGCCCGGGACGGCGCCACCGAGCGGTGGGCGTCGGTAGATGGCACCGAGCACTCCGGACGGCCCGCCCCGAAGAATCCAGTCGGCGTAACGACGGCGCCCTGACGGTCCCATGATGGCGTGCCAGAAACCGATTTGCGGCATTCAGCCAGGCTTTTCACTCGATAAGGTGAGATCAGTCCGTTTGCGAAGGAGAAGAGATGCCATGTCGGAATGCATAACTGACCGCTTGCGCACGATCTCTTACTGCGGTCTTCGCGAAAAGGTTGTTGATGTGCGTCTTCACGGTGGCCGGGCTGACGAAGAGCGCCTTGGCGATCTCGGTGTTCGAGAGGCCGTCCGCGATCAACGCGAGCACCTCGGCCTCACGCACCGTCAACCCGTCCGGCAGGTGGCGCTCGGCCCCACCGCTCTGCAGCGCCAGACCGCCCGCAGGCGACTGACCTGCCGGTCCGCCGTCCTCGCCGCCCTGCGCACCGCCGGCGCTCCGCCCGGCCAGCTGCTCCAGGAGCCGCCGCTGCACCTGGGGCGAGAGGCCCGCCGCTCCTGAACGCACGTCGGCGATGGCCCGGGCGATCTCGTCCGCCCCCGCGTCCTTGGTGAGATAGCCGCGCGCACCCGCCTGCAGGGCGGGAAAGAGCGAATCGTCGTCGGCATAGGTGGTCAGCACCACCACTTCCGTCCCGGGGTGGTGCGCCCGGATCCGCCGGGTCGCCTCCACACCGTCACAGCGCGGCATCCGGAGGTCCATCAGGACGACGTGCGGCTCGTGCTCCGCCACCAGACGCACCGCCTCCTCGCCGTCCGAGGCCGCCCCGACCACCGTGATACCGGGGAGCAGCCCGAGCAGCATGACGATGCCCTCACGGACCACGGTCTGGTCGTCCGCCACCAGCACCCTGGTCACCGAGCCCTCGCCTCCCGGGGCACCGGCGCCAGCTGCGCCCGCCGAGCCGCCGAGGACGTCGAAGCCACCCGAACCGCCCGAGTCGCCCGTTCCGCCGGCTCCCTCGCCGATCGGCCCACCGCCCTGCTCGCTCATGCCAGTTCCGCTCCGTGTCCGTCAGGCCGGTACCCGCAGGAGGACCAGCCAGCCGCCCTGCTCCGGGCCCGCCTGAAGGCTTCCGCCCAGGAGTTCGGCCCGCTCGCGCATTCCCAGCAGACCGTACCCGCTCCCGCTGTCGGCCAGCACCGCCGACACCTCGTCGGGAGCGCCACCGCTGTTGCGGACCTCCAGCTCCACCGCCTCCTCCAGGTACCGCAGTTCCATCGTGCACGTGCCACGGGCGGCGTGTTTGCGAACGTTGGTGACCGCCTCCTGCGCCGTCCGCCGCACCGCGAGACCCGCTTCGGCGGCGAGCGGACGGGGCGTGCCCGACACGGTCAGGGCGATGCGTTCGCGTTGGGTGAGCTCCACCAGGAACTCCCCGACCGCCGTGAACTCGCCCCGCAGGGCCGAGAGCGCCTGCCGGGTCTCCACCAACCCCTCCTGGGCCATCCGCCGGGCGGCCACCACGCGCTCCCTGACCTGCTCGCGCGTCGCCCCGCCGTCCAGCATCAGCCGGGCCGCCTCCAGATGGACCAGCTGGGCGGAGAGACTGTGGGCCAACACGTCGTGGATCTCCCGCGCGATCCGGGCCCGCTCCGCGAGAGCCGCGCTCTCCGCCTCCGCCGCCCGTGCCGCGCGCTCCTGCTGGAGCAGCCGCCGAGCCGTCCCGCGCGCCTCGGCGTCCAGTCGCAGCAGGTAGCCGAGCAGCGAGAGTCCGACCACGGTGGCGGAGACCCCCAGGACCCCGTCCCCGCTGAACACCGCGTACGAGGTGAGCGTCGCCGCGCAGGACGGCAGCGCCACGAGCAGCGGCAGGCGCACCAGGACGATCACCGCGAGCCAGCACCAGGTGGCGCTGGCCAGCAGGGTGGCGCCCAGGTAGTGGGCCACCGGTGCGATGACCAGCAGGAGCCCCATGGAGGCGAGCGTCCAGCCGAGCCGGTGCCGGCCACTGACCCGGAAGAGGAGTTGGAAGAGCGCTCCGGTCGCCGCCAGACCAAGGACCGCGAGCGGCACCGCCCACCCGGTGAACCGTCCGGAGCCGAAGGTCCCCAGCGTGACCGCCAGCAGGAGGGCCAGTCGCCCCGCGTAGGACAGCACCGCTCCGGGCCGGGACCGCTCCTCGCGGGCCAGCGCCTCCCGAGAGGGCCAGCGCGTCCAGGTGTCCAGTGACACGAGCGGTCCTTCCAGCAGCACGGCGGTCCCTCAGGCCACCGCGTGCAGGTCGGGCGAGGAGTCCAGGCGGTGGGCCCTCCAGTTCACCACGACACCGCGGACCAGCAGCAGCGCGCCGAGCGTGAGCAGCAACGCGTTGGAGTCCTGGTGCACGTGCAGCACCGCACCCAGCCCGTACAGGCCCAGCCGGATCGCTATCAGCCCACCCCAGGCCGCCACTGTGGCCGCGGTGCCCCTGGCCCAGAGCGTGCCGTCGCTCTCCCGCCAGATCCGCACCGTCCACCCCCAGACCGAGCCCATCGCCATGACGACGAGCACCGAGGCGGTCAACAGGCCGATCGCCGCCACCTTGTGGGCCGGGTCGATCAGGTGCGGGTCGCGCAGCGCGAGCGCGGCCAGGATCAGCGGCAGCACCCAGAAGCGGCGCTCGGTGTCCAGCTTCTTGGCCTGGAACTGGCGGCGCGCGATGAGCACGACCACCGCGAGGATCACAACGATGTTGACGAGGCCGGCCATCGGACTCTCTCCGTCCCGAGAGGGGGTTTCTGACAGCCACGACGCTACGGACCCCGGGGCGCCCGGTGATCGGCTCCAGGGTTGAACTACGGCTGAGGGGGCTCTCCACCCGTGGGTGGAGAGGCCCCCCCCCGGGGGGGGGGCCCCCCCCCCCCCCCCGGGGCGACCCGGCAGCCTTCCGGCCGGGCTGACCGGTCCGGGTCGCCCGCCGGGACTCAGGCGTCGATCCGCGAACGGTCCATGGTGGCCGCCGAGTCGACGATGAACTCCTTGCGGGGCGCCACGTCGTTGCCCATCAGCAGGTCGAAGACCTGCTCCGCGGCCGGCAGGTCGCCCAGGTTGATCCGGCGCAGGGTGCGGTGGCGCGGGTCCATGGTGGTCTCGGCCAGCTGGTCGGCGTCCATCTCGCCCAGACCCTTGTAGCGCTGCACCGGCTCCTTCCAGCGCAGGCCCTTGGCCTGGAACTCCAGCATGGTGCGCCGCAGCTCGGCGTCGGAGTACGTGTAGTGGTACTTCTCCATGCCGCGCTTGGGGTTGGTGAGCTCGATCCGGTGCAGCGGCGGCACCGCCGCGAAGACCCGGCCCTGCTCGACCATCGGGCGCATGTAGCGCTGGAAGAGCGTCAGCAGCAGGATGCGGATGTGCGAGCCGTCGACGTCGGCGTCGGCCATGAAGATCACCCGGCCGTAGCGGGCCTGGTCGATGTCGAAGGTGCGGCCGGAGCCCGCTCCTATCACCTGGATGATCGCCGCGCACTCGGCGTTCTTCAGCATGTCCGAGACCGAGGCCTTCTGGACGTTCAGGATCTTGCCGCGGATCGGCAGCAGGGCCTGGAACTCGGAGTTGCGGGCCAGCTTGGCGGTGCCGAGCGCGGAGTCGCCCTCGACGATGAAGAGCTCGCTGCGCTCGACGTCGTCGCTGCGGCAGTCGGCCAGCTTCGCGGGCAGCGAGGAGGTCTCCAGTGCGGTCTTGCGGCGCTGCGCCTCCTTGTGCTGGCGGGCCGCCACCCGGGGGCGGGCCGCCGCCACGACCTTCTCCAGGACCGCCCGCGCCTGGACCTTCTCGTCCTTCTTGCTCGAGGTCAGGAAGGCCTTGAGCTCGCGGGCCACCACGGCGGCCACGATCCGGTTGGCGGCGGAGGTGCCGAGCACCTCCTTGGTCTGGCCCTCGAACTGGGGCTCGGCCAGTCGGACGGTGACCACCGCGGTCAGGCCCTCGGTGGCGTCGTCCTTGGTGATGTCGTCCTCGGCGACCCGCAGCACCTTCGCCGCCCGCAGCGCCTCGTTGACGGTCTTGGCGAGCGAGCGCTCGAAGCCGGTGACGTGGGTGCCGCCCTTGGGGGTGGCGATGATGTTGACGAAGGAGCGCAGCGTGGTGTCGTAGCCGGCGCCCCAGCGCAGGGCGATGTCCACCTCCAGCTCGCGGGTGACCTCGGTGGGGGTCATGTGCCCGAGCTCGTCCAGGACCGGGACGGTCTCCTTGAAGGTGCCGTCGCCGCGCAGCCGCAGCACGTCGCAGACCGGCTTGTCGGGGGCGAGGAACTCGCAGAACTCGCCGATGCCGCCGTCGAAGCGGAAGGTGGTCTCCTCGACCTTCGCGCTCTCCGTCAGCCGCTCGTCACGGACCATGATGGTCAGTCCCGGGACGAGGAAGGCCGTCTGGCGGGCCCGGTTGTGCAGGATCTCCAGGGAGAGCTTGGCCTCCTTGAGGAAGATCTGCCGGTCGGCCCAGTAGCGCACCCGGGTCCCGGTGCGGGTCTTGGGGACCTTGCGGGTCCGGGTGAGGCCGCTCGCCGGGTCGAACGGGGCGTCCGGGCTGAGTTCGGTGAAGACACCGGGGGTGCCGCGGCGGAAGCTGATCGCGTGGGTGTGGCCGCCCCGGTCCACCTCGACGTCCAGGCGGGCCGAGAGCGCGTTGACCACCGAGGCGCCCACGCCGTGCAGGCCGCCGGAGGCGGCGTAGGACCCGCCGCCGAACTTTCCGCCGGCGTGCAGCTTGGTCAGCACGACCTCGACGCCGGAGAGCCCGGTCTTCGGCTCGACGTCCACCGGGATGCCGCGGCCGTTGTCGCGGACCTCGACCGACCCGTCCTCGTGGAGCAGGACCTCGATCCGGTCGCCGAAGCCGCCGAGGGCCTCGTCCACCGCGTTGTCGATGATCTCCCACAGGCAGTGCATCAGGCCCCGGCTGTCGGTGGAACCGATGTACATGCCGGGCCGCTTGCGGACCGCCTCCAACCCCTCGAGGACGAGCAGGTGCCGAGCGGTGTAGTTGGATCCGTCATCCGCGGCGCGCAGGGCGGGCGGCACGGTCGTTTCGGCACTCACGCGGTGCACTCCTCCAAAGAGACTTCTGACTCGATCCGACGGGGTTTCCCCGGGCCGTTCCCCAGGCCGCGTCTCACCCTGGCGTATCGCGGCCGCTGCACAGTCCGCCCCGGCTCCGCAGCTTGTACGCGCTGCGCGAACACGGGCCGGGCCGGGCCCGGTCGGCGGGAGCGCCATCTCCCCCGTTCCCGGCGGATCCTGGCGGACCGTCGAACCGACCGCGAGCGCTGGAACTGCCGAGATGCAGGCTACCGGTGCTCGGGACGGGGCTTATGCTCCAACCCAGTAGGGGATTATGCTACGCCCACCCTCGGACAACAGTTCGAAGGTGCGTTCGAGTGATGGACAGGTCGCGGATCCCGGCAGGCATGAACCACCGGCGCCCGGGGCACGTCCTCATCAACAGCAGAATCCTCAGAGAAGAAAAGCCACGAGCGGGAACGTTTTCGGCCTGGTTGGATGTTGACCCTGGTACGACAGCTCGTCGAGCTAGAGAAGAGGCGACGTGACTACTGTTCTGACACCTGCGAGCCCGCTCACCGCGGCTGACCGCTGCGACCGCTGCGGCGCCCAGGCATACCTGCGCGTCGTACTGGCGAGTGGCGGAGAGCTGCTCTTCTGTGCCCACCACGGGCGGAAGTTCGAGCCGGAGCTCAAGAAGATCGCCGTGGAAATACAGGACGAGAGTGGTCGTCTCGCCACCACGACGGCCTCGGCCACCGGCGACGAGCGCTGAGCGTTCTACGCTCTTCAAACGTGCTGAGGTCGGCCCCTGCGGGCCGGCCACTGGGCGGCAGGCTTCATCAGGCCTGCCGCCCAGCGTCACACGTGGCACCGGGCAGGCATGACCGGGCGGTCACCGTACTCGACCCCACCGTCCCGGTGACGGCTACGCGTCGACGGCCGCTCGGAGCTGGCCGTTGACCACGTCCGCCACCGCCGCCAGCCTGGTGTAGACGCCCGGATGCCGGGCGTCCGCGCAGCCTGCCCCCCACGAGACCAGGCCCACCAGCCGGTCGGCCACCACCAGCGGCCCACCACTGTCGCCCTGGCAGGCGTCCTTGCCGCCGCGCGACTCCCCCGCGCAGACCATGCCGCGGGCATCGAAGGTCCCCTCCGAGCCGCCCGGGTAGTCGCGCGCGCACACCGCGTCGGCGACGATCGGCACATCCACACCGTGCAGCGTCGTGGCGTAGGTCGCACGCCCCGTGGTGTCACCCCAGCCGTAGACCTGCGCCCGGGTCCCGACCGCGTACGGCGCGGTCTCCCCCTGCCCGACCATCGGCAGCACCGCCCGCGCGTCCTGCGGGTACTGCAGCGTGAGCACCGCCACGTCCTGCATGTTCTGCTCGAACGAGTACTGCGGGTGGATCCAGACACTGGTGACCGGGACCTCGACCCCGTCGCGCCTGGTGAGGTCGGTGCGACCGATGATCGCCGTCAGCCCGGGACGGTGCGTCTCCCGCCCGGCACTCTCGTCGTAGAAGCAGTGCGCGGCCGTGACCACCTTCGTCGGCGTGACCAGGGTGCCGCCGCAGAACTGACCGGAGCGCGCATCGCCGAACTGCTGCCGACTGGCCACCGCCACCATCCACGGACGCTGGTCGGCGGTGTCCGTCCAACCGCCCACGATCCGGCGCTCGGCCTGCGCGGGCGCGGCCCCCACCGTGAGCAGCGCACCGGGCAGCACCGCGAGCAGTGCCAGCGCGGCCACCCGCCGGCTGCCGCCGCGCGCCCGGGAACGGCGGAACCCGCCACGAGCCGTGCGGACGCGGTCGCCCGGCGGGGCGGACGAGATGGACATCACAGGGGACTCCCGGCGGCTCGACAGCAGGCAACCGCCAAAGCGTAGTCACAATCTCACCCTGAGTGCTCGCCGCCTCGCGTTCAAACACTCGGACGAGGGACGCCAACCACCCCCGGATGACGCCGGAAGGCCCGGAGCAAGGAGCTGCTCCGGGCCTTCCGGGTGGTACCAGGTGGTTCGGGCGCCTCGGCCCGGACCGGGGTGGGTCAGTCCAGGTAGTCGCGCAGCACCTGGGAACGCGAGGGGTGACGCAGCTTGGACATGGTCTTCGACTCGATCTGGCGGATGCGCTCACGGGTGACCCCGTACACCTTGCCGATCTCGTCCAGCGTCTTCGGCTGACCGTCGGTGAGGCCGAAGCGCATCGAGACCACGCCGGCCTCGCGCTCGCTCAGGGTGTCGAGCACCGAGTGCAGCTGCTCCTGCAGCAGGGTGAAGGAGACCGCGTCGGCCGGCACGACCGCCTCGGAGTCCTCGATCAGGTCACCGAACTCGCTGTCGCCGTCCTCGCCGAGCGGGGTGTGCAGCGAGATGGGCTCGCGGCCGTACTTCTGGACCTCGATGACCTTCTCGGGGGTCATGTCGAGTTCCTTGGCCAGCTCCTCCGGGGTGGGCTCGCGGCCCAGGTCCTGGAGCATCTGGCGCTGGACGCGGGCCAGCTTGTTGATGACCTCGACCATGTGCACCGGGATGCGGATGGTGCGGGCCTGGTCGGCCATGGCGCGGGTGATCGCCTGGCGGATCCACCAGGTCGCGTAGGTCGAGAACTTGTAGCCCTTGGTGTAGTCGAACTTCTCGACCGCACGGATCAGACCGAGGTTGCCCTCCTGGATCAGGTCCAGGAAGAGCATGCCGCGACCGGTGTAACGCTTCGCCAGCGAGACCACCAGGCGGAGGTTGGCCTCCAGCAGGTGGTTCTTGGCCCGGCGGCCGTCCTCGGCGATGATCTCCAGCTCGCGCTTGAGCTTGGGGGCCAGCTTGTCGGCCTGGCTCAGCTTGTCCTCGGCGAAGAGGCCGGCCTCGATCCGCTTGGCGAGCTCGACCTCCTGCTCCGCGTTGAGCAGCGGGACCTTGCCGATCTGCTTCAGGTAGTCCTTGACCGGGTCGGCCGTGGCGCCGGCGACGGCGACCTGCTGGGCCGGCGCGTCGTCCTCGTCGTCGTCGGAGAGGACGAAGCCCTCCGACTCCTCCTCGGGCTCGCCCGCCTCGGTCTCGGTCTTGGCACCGGGGGTCGCCGTCTCCTCGAGGAGCTCCTCCTCGCCGAGCAGCTCGTCCTTGTCGGACTTGGCGGCGGTCTTCTTGGCGGCGGTCTTCTTCGCGGGAGCCGCGGCCTTCTTGGCCACGGCCTTCTTGGCGGGTGCGGCCACGGCCACCTTCTTCGCCGTCGCGGGCTTCGACTCAAGGCCCGTCGGGTCGCCGAGCGACGCCTCGACGGTGACCGAGGTCACGGCAGTGACGGCCGCGGGCGACACGGACGCGGCGGGCGCGATCCGCACGGGCGGCCTGGTCTGGGCAACCGGGGTACGCGTGGTGACGGCCTTGGTGGCGGTGCGCTTGGTGGCGCTCTTGGCTGCGACGCTCTTGCGCTTGGCGGCGGACGGCTCGGCCGCGCTGACCATCAGGTCCACCCCTTCCTCAATCAGAACCTGGTTGAGGCTGCGCATGACGTTCTTCCACTTGGTGACCGGGATCTGGTCCGCCTCGAATGCCTGACGCACGTCGTCACCGGCGATCTGCCCCTGGGCCTTGCCCCGCTCGATGAGCGCAAGCAGGGCTGCGGACTCTGCGATCTCGGGGGGGAGCGAACGGGATGTGCTGGCCGACACGAACAACCTCTCGGACGAAGAGTGGACTCGAACCCGTACCGGACCGCCCGAGAGGGCGAGGAAGGAGCACGTGCCGTAGGGCACGACGTCGGTTCCGACCGGCTCGGACTTGAGGACTGGGGTAGCAGGACGCTGGGTTTGTGGGACGGCAGCAGCGCCGCAGACCAACACAGCATTCTGACATGGCGCGGGTATTCCGGAGCTGCTTCCGCTCCGTACACATCGCTGCCGCTCCCCAAGTGTTACGCATGCCGCTCGTGGCACAGGTCACACGCCACCCCGGCGGGGCCGGCTCACGGAGCGGCAGGCCCTCCGGGGTGGACCGCCGGCGCGTGCTGCGCGGGTGTCCGGAGGGCCCTGCCCGCTCCCAGCGAGTCCGTCACAGTCCCCGCTCAGTGCTCACGCGGCGCCGGCACCGAGTGTTCGACGTCGGGGTGCACGGTGAGCAGGGCGCGCATCGCCGCCTCCGCGGCCGTGCCGTCCCCGCTGCCCAGTGCGTCGACCAAGCGGGCGTGCACGCTAACCGAGCTGTCCGAGGGGCGCTCACAGGCGGTGGCGGGACCGCCACTGACCTGCAGCGCCACGGCCACGATGCCGGACAGGTGCTCCAGCATCCGGTTGCCGGCCAGCTGCAGGACCAGGCAGTGCAGCTCGGCGTCCGCCCGCGAGAAGGTGATCAGGTCACCCTGGGTCGCGGCGTGGTTCATGATCTCGGTCATCTCGACCAGCCGCTGCTGGACGTCCTCGCGGCCGTGGCCGGCGGCGAGGCGAGCGGCGAGCGGTTCGATCGCCCAGCGCATCTCGAAGAGCTCGCGGCGCTGCTCGTCGCGCTGCGGGCCGAAGGCGCGCCACTCGATGATGTCGGGGTCGAGCAGGTTCCAGTCGCCCACCGGACGGACCCGTGTGCCGACGTTGGGGCGGGCGCTGACCAGGCCCTTGGCCTCCAGGACGCGCAGCGACTCGCGCACCACCGTGCGCGACACCTCGAAGCGCTGGCCGATCTCCTCGGGGACCAGGGGGCGGTCGGCGCCCAGGTCCCCGGAGACGATCATCTGGCCGAGCTGCTGGACCAGCTGGCCGTGCAGGCCGCGGCCCCGGCTGCTGGTGGTCTTGCGGCCGACCCGGGCGAGATCACTCTCCACCCCGTCCCAGCGGGGGATGGGTGGAGTGGGCCGATCGGCGTAGGAGAAACGGTCGAGCTCGGCGGTGCCGGGCACGCCGGCCTCGGCGGTGCGGGCGACGGTCATGGCGGGGTGCGCAAGGGTACTCACACCTCCTTTGTCGGCGATGCGCGGCCCCGGCTTGAGGATTCTCGTGAAAAGCACACGAAAGGGTGATCGCCCATGACCGGATAATTGACTTCTTATCAGGAAGAACGGGCCATTCCGGTCAGGGGCGGGTGGGAGAGTGGGAAAGCCCGGCGCGAAAGGCCCGGATTCAGAACGAACGACGGCGCGCCTGCACCAGCAGGCAGGCCGCGAAGAGCAGCAGGGCCGGGGCCAACGGCTCGGCCACGGCGGTCACCTGGGAGACGGCGAACGGCGAGGCGAGCGAGCCGGCCCGGCGCAGCAGTTCCAGCACCGAGGGCACGATCAGCGCGCTGACCAGGGTCGGCAGGGCGGCGACCAGCAGCAGCCCGGCGATCGCACTGCGGGTCAGGGCAGTGGCCAGCACGCCCGTCCAGCCGGTCGCCACCGTCACGACGAGGAAGGCGGCCAGCGTCAGCAGCAGGTGCCGGTCCGCGCGGATCAGGTCCGGCGCGAGGCTCCGCGGCGTCGAGGTGCCGGGCGGCAGGGCCGACCAGGCCGCCACCGTGTCGAGGAGCAGCGTGAGGACGGCGAGCACGGCCGCCGCGGCGCCGATCAACACCAACTTGCCCACCAGTAGCCGCAGTCTTGCGACCCAACGGACCTGAGAGGCCGTCAGACCCGGGCGGCGGACCTCGTCGGCGGTCGCCAGCGCACCGAGGACACCGGCGGCCAGCGCGGTGAGCTGGACCGGCAGCCGGGGAACGGCCGCGGTGACCAGGCGGACCGCCTCGTCCGGCGACAGCACGCCCGGCGCGGCCTGGCGGGCGCCGAGCGCGGCCACGGCGGCGGACGCGCAGAGCGCGCCCGCCAGGATCAGCCAGGTCGAGCGGAGTCCCAGCAGTCGTCGGCGCTCATAGGCCAGTGCACGCACGGGGTCACCCGTTCCAGTGGTCGGGCCCGGTCAGGGGCGCGGGGAGGAGGACGGTGTCGCAGCCCGGCTGCACGGCGGGCAGCACCTGGGTCTGCCGGCCCGGCTCCGGCAGGTCCGGGGCGAGCGTCGGCGCGGGGTCGGCGGGCGCGGGCACCGGCTCCCGGCCGGAGGTGGCGGGCGCGGGCGCCGCGGTCCGTCGCACCCGCACCGCGGGGAGGGCCGCGGTGCGGGCCGGGGCGATCCGCGGCACCCGCGGGGCCGGCTGCTCGACCACCCGGTCGGCGAGCTCGTGCAGCAGGATGCCGCTGCGGTAGGCGAGTTCACCGATCTCGGTGCGGCCCAGCCCGCTCACCGCCAGGCCCGCGCCACCGTCGCGACGCACCTCGGCCCCCTGGGTCACCAGCAGGTCCGCCAGCCGAGCCATCTGCGGACCGCGGACCGCGACCTCCGGGTGCAGTCGGGTGCGCCGGAAGTCGTCGACCGACTGGTCGGCGACCACGCACCCGTCGTCCAGGGTCACGACGCGGTCGGCCAGCAGGGCCGCTTCCTGGGGACTGCGGGTGGTGACCACCACCGTCCCTCCCCCGGCCGGGAAGGCGCGGACGAAGGCCTGCAGCCACTCGGCGTTGCGCGGCGAGAGGCGCTCGGTGGGAGCGTCGAGCAGCAGGGCGCCCGGGTCCGCGAGCAGCGCCACCGCGAGGGCCAGCCGACGGCTCATCCCCGGGGAGAAGGACCTCAGGCGGTGGCCGGCCACGGTCGCCAGCCTGGTCTGCTCCAGCAGTTCGTCCGCGCGGCGCGGTGGGACGCCGACCGCCGCGGCCAGCATCCGCAGGTGGCCGCGGGCCGTGCGCCCCGGGCTCCCCGAGCTCGGGTAGGCGGTCGGCAGCACCACGCCGACCTCCCGCTCGGGGCGCCGCAGCCGCCGGTAGCTGCGCCCGTCGAAGAGGGTCACGCCCTCGCCGCGCTCCAGTTCCAGCATCCGGCGCAGCGCCGTGGTCTTGCCGGCCCCCTCCGGGCCCAGCAGGACGGTGACCGTGCCCGGGCCCGCTTCGAAGCCGAGGTCGAGCAGTGCCGGGCGACGGCCGCGCTGGTAGACCTTGGTGAGTCCGATGGCCTGGATCATCACTTGCTGCTCCCACGCTGGGCTGCCCTGGTGTGGCGGCACGGCCGCTCCGGTCTCAGCACCCTAGGACGCGTGGTGGGCGATTACGGGCATTGTGCGGGCGGCACGGGCCTCGCCGCCCCCGGGCTCACTCGATCAGGGGACAACCTGGCCCCAGGCGGTCCTGACCGCTTCCGGCGCCGGGGCGCCGGGGGTGCCCTCAGGCCTCGGGGCGCAGCATCGGCGGGTTCAGCACGGTGGCCCCGCCGGAGGTGAACAGCTGGGCCGGGCGGCCGCCTTGACGGGTCGTGGTGCCGCCGGAGGGGACCAGGAAGCCGGGGGTCCCGGTGACCTTGCGGTGGAAGTTGCGCGGGTCCAGCACCACGCCCCAGACCGCTTCGTAGACCCGGCGCAGCTCGCCGACGGTGAACTCCTCGGGGCAGAAGGCGGTGGCCAGCGCGGAGTACTCGATCTTCGAGCGGGCCCGCTCGACGCCGTCGGCCAGGATCAGGGCGTGGTCGAAGGCGAGCGGTTCCTGGTCCGCCCCGCCCGGGCCGAGGAGTTCGCCGACCGGCGCCCAGCGCGCGCCGCGGGCGTCACCGCCGGGCTTGGGGGTCGGCAGGTCCGGAGCGAGCGCCAGATGGGCCACGCTGACCACGCGCATCCGCGGATCGCGCTGCGGGTGGCCGTAGGTGGCCAGCTGTTCGAGGTGCGCGCCGGCTGCCGCCTGGCCCGCGCTGGAGTGCGCCCGCAGACCGGTCTCCTCGGCCAGCTCCCGGGAGGCCGCCTCCCCCAGGCCCTCGCCGGGGCGCACGAAGCCACCGGGCAGTGCCCAGTAGCCCTGGAAGGGCGGCTCGCCCCGGCGCACCAGCAGTGCGCAGAGCTCGTGCTCCCTGACCGTCAGCACCACCAGGTCGACCGTGACAGCGAACGGGGGAAAGGCCGACGGGTCATAGCGCGACATGACGCCGATCATAGTCGTCCTTCTGACGATAAACACGAGGTCGGCGAGGACAACCGGGACGGGAGGGCCGGGAGTGGGCGGCGGGCCCGGTCGGCCCTGGCGTTCGACGCGGGCGGGGTCGTCAGCGGGCCCCCAGTTGCAGCTCCGGGGACGCCTCCTCCACCACGGCCACCCCGATCCGGCTGACGCGCACCGAGAAGGGTTCGCCCGCCACCCGCAGGCCGGCCAGCTCGAGCTCGCCGAGCGGCGCGGTGCTGGCCGGGCGGACGACCACGCGCCGCGCGGGCACGTCGGGGCGCACACCGGCCAGCGCGAAGACCGCGTGCGCGGCGGCGGCGGCCGAGCCGGCCGCCGCGCGGCAGG
>NZ_BAAALF010000114.1:0-26998 GCF_039528135.1 Kitasatospora nipponensis
ACGACATGCTCAACACCACCCAGGTCCCCGCCGTCGCAGACTTCCCCGCCGCCACGGCCGCCCCCGTCGCCCTCGCCGGGCCCCTCGCCCGCCTCGCCCCCGCCCGGGTGTTCCCCGCCGCCGGTGCCGCGCCCGTCGCCACCGCCGGGTCCGCAGCCGGGCGGGGTGGGTGGTGTCCCGTCGGGCGACGCGCTGTCCGCGCTCATCGGGCGGCTCCTCCCAGTCGTTGCGCCCGCCGTGCCGCAGCCGCTGGGCCGCAGGGGCGCGGCCCCGGGCGTACCGCCACGGCCGTACCGCCGGGCCGAAAGATCACTGGCGGTCGAGCCTATGGTCAGTGCGGGCGCGGCGCCCGCAGGCTCGCTGAGCCCCGGGGCGGCGCCGGGGACCTCGAACGCGCGGCCTTGGCTCGGCTGCCCGTACGAGCCGCCGACCTGCGATCTTGCGGCCGGGATACGGATTTCACCTCTGGCCCCGAAGCGTGTAATCTCTTCCTCGTTCGACCGGTTCGCCCCTATAGCTCAGTCGGTAGAGCGTCTCCATGGTAAGGAGAAGGTCTGCGGTTCGATTCCGCATGGGGGCTCTGACGGATGGTTCCCGCTTCGGCGGGTTCCGCCCGTCAAAGCGGTGTAGCTCAGTTGGTAGAGCAAGCGGCTCATAATCGCTGTGTCACCGGTTCAAGTCCGGTCACCGCTACCCCGCGTAGTCGGTCGGGAGGTAGAACTCCCGATCGGCTACTCTTGTTGTGTCATCACCCATTGTTCAAGGAAGGCACTCCCGTGGCTGCCACCGATGTCCGCCCGAAGATCACGCTGGCCTGCGTGGAGTGCAAGGAGCGGAACTACATCACCAAGAAGAACCGGCGTAACGACCCGGACCGTCTTGAGATGAAGAAGCACTGCCCCCGCTGCAACTCGCACACCGCGCACCGTGAGACCCGCTGACACTCCAGGGTGTTGGTGGTTCCCTGTGAGCCACCGGTCTTGAACTTCAGGTCGTACCCCTCCGGGGGTGCGGCCTGAAGTCGTATCTGCGACAGAAGAACTGAGGAGTAGTCCATGGCGCTCGATCCCTCCTTCGTCGGGCGGACGTACCCGCCCACCGAGCCGTACGAGGTGGGCCGGGAGAAGATCCGCGAGTTCGCCGCCGCGGTCGGGGACGCCAACCCCGTCTACACCGACCCGCAGGCCGCCAAGGACCTCGGTTACACCGACGTCATCGCACCGCCGACCTGCATGACGCTGCTCAGCTTCAGCGCCATGCGGCAGGTGGTCGAGGACCCGGCGCTCGGGCTGGACTACAGCCGGGTGGTGCACGGGGACCAGAAGTTCAGCTACAGCCGCCCGGTGCAGGCCGGTGACCGGCTACGGACGGTGATGACGATCGACGCCATCAAGTCGCTGGCCGGCAACGACGTGCTGACCCTGCGCGGCGAGGTCACCGACGAGAACGGCGAGCACGTGATGACCTCGGTGATGACCCTGGTCTCGCGCGCGGCCACCGACCAGGCGGGGGAGTAGCACCATGGCTGTCAGCTTCGACGAGGTCGAGGTCGGGACCGAACTGCCCGCCCAGTCCTTCCCGGTGACCCGCGCCATGCTGGTGCAGTACGCTGGCGCCTCGGGGGACTTCAACCCGATCCACTGGAACGAGCGGGTGGCCCAGGAGGTCGGCCTGCCCGGCGTCATCGCGCACGGCATGTTCACCATGGCCGAGGCGATCCGGGTGGTCACCGACTGGACCGGAGACCCGGGTTCGGTGGTCGAGTACGGCGTGCGCTTCACCCGGCCGGTGCCGGTGCCCGACGACGGGCAGGGTGCTGTGATCGAGGTCACGGGCAAGGTCGGCGCCCTGCTGGAGGACCGTCGGGTGCGGGTGGACCTGGTGGTCACCAGCGGCGGCCAGAAGGTGCTCGGGATGTCGCGCGCGGTGGTCCGCCTCGGCTGACCCGTCCGCTGCGCGCCGCGCCGCCCCCGGAGGTGGGTCACTCCGGGGGCGGCGCGGCGTTCCGCGTCCCACAGCGCGGCACCCCGGCTCCCGCCCGCGGGCGCTCCACGGCTCTGGCGAGCGGCATCCTTCTCTGCCTAGAATGGATAGTGACAGGTGCCACTATCGACTCTGGGAAAGGCCTCGCCATGCCCACGCTCCCCTGGATCACCCCGAACCCCGCCGAGCCGGGCACCCGGGCCGTGGTGATGGCCTCGCGCCTGGAGGTCCGCTCCCTGGCGGACGCGCTGCGCTTCCTGGTGAAGTCGCTGGCGGTCTGGCGGCAACTGCGCACCGCGCCCGGCGCGCTCGGCGGCTCGCTGGTCGCCAATCCGCTGCGGCGGACCTTCTACACGCTCTCCGCCTGGGAGAGCCGCGAGGCGCTGCAGGCGTATGCCACGGCCGAGCCGCACCGTTCCGTGATGATCGCGCTGCGGCCGGGCCTGAAGGACTCCACGATGACCCGGTGGGAGGTCCCGGTGGCGGAGTTGCCGATCCGCTGGGACGACGCCAGGCGGCGCCTGGCCGAGCAGCGGCGCACCGGTGCCCGGGCCTGAGCACCCGTCACCTTCGCGCGCGTCACGTCCGAGCGCGTCACCGCCGCACCCGTCACCGCCGCACCCGTTGCCGCCGCGCCCCACCGAAGCCGTTCCCGAGGAGGGAATCGCCATGCCCGCGAACAACCGCACCAGGGTGCCGCTCTGGCTCTCGATCGTCGCCTGCAGCCTGCCGATGTTCATGGTGGCGCTGGACAACCTGGTGGTCTCCACCGCGCTGCGCACCCTGGCCGTCGACCTCAAGGCCGACACCGCCGACCTGCAGTGGTTCGTCAACGCCTACGTCCTGAGCTTCTCCTGCCTGCTGCTGATCGGTGCCGCGCTGGGCGACCGGTTCGGCCGCCGCCGGGTCTTCGCCCTCGGTATCGCGCTCTTCACCGCGGCCTCGCTCTGCTGCGGCCTGGCCACCACCAGCGGCGAGTTGATCGCCGCCCGCGCCGTCCAGGGTTTCGGGGCGGCGGCCGTGATGCCGCTCTCGCTCACCCTGCTGGCCCAGGCCGTGCCGGAGCGGCTGCGCAGCCTCGCGCTGGGCCTGTGGGGCGCGGTCAGCGGACTGGCCGTCGCGCTGGGACCGGTGGTCGGCGGCGCGGTGGTGCAGGGTCTGGCCTGGCAGTGGATCTTCTGGATCAACCTGCCGGTCGGCCTGGTCGCCGTGCCGCTGGTGCTGAAGGCGCTGCGGGAGAGCCGGGGCGAGAAGGTCAGGCTCGACCTGGTCGGCATGCTGCTGGCCGCCGCCGGGCTGCTCGCGGTGGTCTGGGGCATCGTCAACGGCAGCTCGCACGGCTGGACGGCGGGCCGGATCCTGGGTGCCTTCGCCGCCGGGCTCGTCCTGCTGACCGCCTTCGTGCTCTGGGAGCGCCGGGTGGAGCACCCGCTGCTGCCGCTGGGCTTCTACCGGATCAGGGCCTTCACGCTGACCAACGTCGTCTCGGCCTCCATGTACTTCGGCGTCTTCGGATCGATCTTCTTCCTCGCCCAGTACCTGCAGATCGCCCCGCCGCGCAACCCGCTGCAGGCCGGCCTGCTGACCCTGCCCTGGACGCTGATGCCGATGGTGGTGGCGCCGCTCGCCGGGGCGCTCACCGACCGGGTCGGCGGCGGACGGCTGATGGCGCTGGGGCTCTTCCTGCAGGCCGGCGGCCTGGCCTGGATCAACCTGGTGGCCACCGCCGACACCCCCTACCCGCGGATGGTTGGGGCGATGATGCTGGCCGGCACCGGCATGGGCCTGGCGATCGCGCCGACGGCGGCGGTGGTGCTCGGCGCGGTCGGCCCGGAGCACCGCGGCAAGGCGTCGGGGGCCAACACCACGGTCCGCGAGATCGGCGGGGCGCTGGGGATCGCCGTGCTGAGCAGCGTCTTCCTGGCGCACGGCGACGCGTCGAGCGCGGCCGCCTTCACCCGCGGGCTGCACCCGGCGGTCTGGACCGGGGTGGTCGTGGTGCTGCTGGGCGGGGTCTGCGCGCTCTTCATCCCGCGCCCGCCGCGGCCGGCGCCGGTGGTGACCGCCGCGGCCGAAGCGACGGCGGAGGCCGAGGAGACGGCGGGCGCCGCGCGCTGAGGGTCGCCGGACCCGCCGCCCCGGGGTCGACCGACTCCGGGGGCGGCGGGCTGCCCGTGCGAGACGCCGAACCGCAGTGGACCTAAGGGGTCGCGGCGTCCGCGTCGAAGATCTGGCGCGAGGTGTCCAGCTGTGCGAGGCGCCGCAGCGCGCCGATCAGGGCGTCCCCGAGGACGGTGCCCAGCACCACGCCCTCGATCCGGCTGTCCAGTCCCTCGCGACGGCCGATCAGGCCGACCTCGGCGGCGGCGAGCTGCCGGGCCGCGGCCGCGTAGTCGTCCAGGAGGTCGAGCAGGTCGTCCTGCCCGAGGTCGCGAATGGTCACCACCAGCTGCTCCAGGGCCTGCCGGGCGGGGTAGACCGGGGGGACCTCCCAGCCCAGGCGTCCGATCAGCTCGGTCACCAGCTGCTCGGCCTGCTGCCACGCCTCGTCGGTGCCCGGGGCCACCTGCGGGGTGACGGCGATCTGGGCGGTGCCGAGCACCTTGTGCAGGCTGAGGCCGGGCTCGTCGATGGTGGCCAGCACGTCCCGGGCGGCGGCCACCGAGAGCTTGCCGACCTCGGTCATCGCCCGCACCAGCTTCAGCCGGTGCAGGTGGCTCTCGCCGTACTGGGCCTGGTTGTGGCTGGTCAGCTCGCCGCTGGGGAGCAGTCCCTCGCGCAGGTAGAACTTGATGGTGGGGACCGGTACACCGGTCCGCCTGCTCAGCTCGCCGATCCGCATCGCGTCCCGTTCCGTCCCGTCTCTCGCCCGTCCGAGGAATATGGATAGCATACATCTCCATATTCTCTCCAGTCCTACGCCCGCCGCGTGCCCGCCGCGCGCCGGCCCGGGTCGGGGCACCCGCCCGCGCCCTATACCGTGGAGGGCGTGCACGTGACCGAGAACGCCCCCCTGGCCCCGCTGACCACGCTGCGGCTCGGCGGCCCCGCCCGCCGGCTGCTGACCGCGCAGAGCGACGACGAGGTCGTCGCCGCCGTCCGGGCCGCCGACGCGGCCGGCGAGCCGCTGCTGGTGATCGGCGGTGGGAGCAACCTGGTGATCGGCGACGCGGGCTTCGACGGCACCGTGCTGCGGATCGCCACCACCGGCTTCACCCTGGAGGGCACCGCGCTGGAGCTGGCGGCCGGCGAGGTCTGGTCCGAGGCGGTGGCCCGCACGGTGGACGCCGGGCTCGCGGGCATCGAGTTCCTGGCCGGCATCCCCGGCTCGGCCGGGGCCACCCCGGTGCAGAACGTCGGCGCGTACGGCCAGGAGGTCGCCCAGCGCGTCACCGAGGTGGTCGCCTACGACCGCACCGCCGGTGAGCTGGTCACCCTGGCGAACGCCGACTGCGCCTTCTCCTACCGCCACAGCCGCTTCAAGGCCGAGCCGGACCGCTACGTGGTGCTGCGGGTGCGCTTCGCCCTGGAGGAGGCGGCCGGTCTCTCCAGCCCGGTCCAGTACGCCGAGGTGGCCCGGACGCTCGGGGTGGCGGCCGGTGAGCGGGTCGACCTGCGGACGGCCTTCGAGACGGTGCTGCGGCTGCGCGCGGGCAAGGGCATGGTGCTGGACCCGGCCGACCACGACACCTGGTCCGCCGGCTCCTTCTTCACCAACCCCGTGCTGAGCCCCGAGCAGTTCGCCGCCTTCCTGGCCCAGGTCGACGAGCGCCGGCTGGAGGCGCCCGCCTGGCCGGCCCCGGACGGCCACACCAAGACGTCCGCGGCCTGGCTGATCGACCGGGCCGGCTTCACCAAGGGCTACGGCAGCGGGCCGGCCACGCTCTCCACCAAGCACACCCTGGCGCTGACCAACCGCGGCCGGGCCAGCACCGAGGACCTGCTGGCGCTGGCCCGCGAGGTCCGCGACGGGGTGCGGGCCGCGTTCGGCGTGGAGCTGGTCAACGAGCCGGTGATGGTGGGCGTCCGGCTCTGAGGCGGGTCGGCCGCGCGCCGGTCAGCCGGACGTGCGCCGGACGTCAGCCGGACGTGCGCCGGACGTCAGCCGCCGAAGAGCCGGCGCACGAGGCGGCGCGGGCCGCCCATCGCGCACCAGATCCCGAGGATCACCAGGATCAGCACGACCCCGATGATCAGGAACACCCCGCCCGCACCGGTGGTCGAGCCGCCGGAGTGCGAGCTGTGGGAGGTCGTGTGGTGCGTGGTGTGATGCTTGCTCATGGGGCGTCAGCCTCGCACGCCCGTCACCGGCCCGGTCAGCCAGGTGTCGATATCCGCCAGCAGCTCCTTCCTGACCCCCTCGGGAGCCCGTGAGCCGCGCACCGACTGCCGTGCCAACTCGGCGAGTTCGGCGTCCGAGAAGCCGTGCACCTCGCGGGCCGAGCGGTACTGCGCGACGAGCCGGGAGCCGAAGAGAAGCGGGTCGTCCGCGCCCAGCGCCAGCGGCACCCCGGCCTCGAAGAGCCGGCGCAGCGGGACCGCCTCGGCCTTCTCGTAGACCCCCAGCGAGACGTTGGAGGCCGGGCAGACCTCGCAGGTGATCTGCCGGTCGGCCAGCCGCTGGAGCAGTCGCGGGTCCTCGGCGGCCCGCACCCCGTGGCCGATCCGGCCGGCGCCCAGGTCGTCCAGGCAGTCGCGCACCGACTCCGGGCCGGCCAGCTCCCCGCCGTGCGGGGCGGCCAGCAGATCACCCTTACGAGCGATCAGGAAGGCGCGGTCGAAGTCCCGGGCCAGCCCCCGCCGTTCGTCGTTGGAGAGCCCGAAGCCCACCACTCCCTGGTCGGCGTAGCGCACCGCGAGCCGGGCCAGCGTGCGCGCGTCCATCGGCGACTTCATCCGGTTGGCGGCCACCAGCACCCGGATGCCCACCCCGGTGGCGGCCGAGGCCTGCCGCACCGCGTCCAGGATCAGCTCCAGGGCGGGGATCAGGCCGCCGAGCCGCGGTGCGTAGGAGGTCGGGTCGACCTGGATCTCCAGCCAGCGCGAGCCCTCCGCCACCTCGTCCTCGGCGGTCTCGCGGACCAGCCGGCGGATGTCCTGCTCGTCGCGGAGCACCGAGCGGGCGGTGTCGTAGAGCCGCTGGAAGCGGAACCAGCCGCGCTCGTCGGTGGCCCGCAGCTGCGGCGGGGTGCCGGAGCTCAGCGCCTCCGGCAGTCGGACCCGGTGCTTCTCGGCCAGTTCGAGCAGGGTGGTCGGGCGCATCGAGCCGGTGAAATGCAGGTGCAGGTGGGCTTTTGGCAGAAGACGGAGGTCACGGCGCGTCGGCTGGTGTTCCATTCACGAATCCTGCCGTATCCACCCCCGGAACGGGAACCGCCCCCTTCAAGTCCCTCGCAGGGATGAAGGGGGCGGTGGGTCGCGTTGACGACCGGCGGTGCGGTGTCAGGCGCGGGCCTCGGCCAGCAGCTTCTGCATCCGCGCGACGCCCTCGGCCAGGTCGGCGTCGCCCAGCGCGTAGGAGAGCCGCAGGTAGCCGGGGGTGCCGAAGGCCTCGCCGGGCACCACGGCGACCTCGACCTCGTCCAGGATCAGCGCGGCCAGCTCGGCGGAGGTCTGCGGGCGCTTGCCGCGGATCTCCTTGCCCAGCAGGTCCTTGACCGAGGGGTAGACGTAGAACGCGCCCTGCGGTTCGGGGCAGAGCACGCCGTCGATCTCGTTCAGCATCCGCACGATGGTCTGCCGGCGCCGGTCGAAGGCGGTCTTCATCTCCTCGACCGCCGCCAGGTCACCGCTGACCGCGGCCAGCGCGGCGCGCTGCGCCACGTTGCTCACGTTCGAGGTGGCGTGCGACTGCAGGTTGGCCGCCGCGGCCACCACGTCCTTGGGGCCGATCAGCCACCCCACCCGCCAGCCGGTCATCGCGTAGGTCTTGGCCACGCCGTTGACCACGATGCACTTGTCGGCCAGCTCGGGCAGCAGGGCGGGCAGCGAGGTGAAGGTCGCGTCGCCGTAGACCAGGTGCTCGTAGATCTCGTCGGTCAGCACCCACAGGCCGTGCTCCAGGGCCCAGCGGCCGATCGCCTCGGCCTCGTCGCGGGTGTAGACGGCGCCGGTGGGGTTGGAGGGCGAGACGAAGAGCACCACCTTCGTCTGCTCGGTGCGGGCCGCCTCCAGCTGCTCCACCGAGACCTTGTAGCCGGTCGTCTCGTCGGCGACCACCTCGACCGCGACACCGCCCGCGAGCTGGATCGACTCGGGGTAGGTGGTCCAGTAGGGGGCCGGCACGATGACCTCGTCGCCCGGGTCCAGGATGGCGGCGAAGGCCTCGTAGATCGCCTGCTTGCCACCGTTGGTGACCAGCACCTGCGAGGCGTCCACCTGGTAGCCGGAGTCGCGCAGGGTCTTCGCCGCGATCGCCGCCTTGAGCTCGGGCAGGCCGCCGGCCGGGGTGTAGCGGTGGTTCTTCGGGTCCTGGCAGGCCTCGACGGCGGCGGCCACGATGTAGTCCGGCGTCGGGAAGTCCGGCTCGCCGGCGCCGAAGCCGATCACCGGGCGGCCGGCCGCCTTGAGGGCCTTGGCCTTGGCGTCGACGGCGAGGGTGGCGGACTCGGCGATGGCACCGATCCGGGCGGAGACCCGGCGGTCGGCGGCACGCTGGGGGCGGTTGCTGGCGGGGGTGGAAGCGCTCATGCCTGCATCGTCGCAGAACCCGCGGGGGCGCAGCAGCGCGGTTTCACGATCCGTACGCGAGGCGTCCACCAGGTGAGGAGGTTCGACCAAACGCCGCCGAACCCGTACACTCACTGATCGATGGCCCCGGCCACCACCGCATCACCCGGAAAACGTTCACCACGCGGACGGTCCGATGCGGTAGGTTGGGAACATCTCAGGCGCCAAAAGCGCCTAAGGGTACTAGCTCAATTGGTAGAGCACCGGTCTCCAAAACCGGCGGTTGGGGGTTCAAGTCCCTCGTGCCCTGCTGCTTGATCCGAGTCCAGCCCGTTCGCTCGAGCAGAGCGAGCGGGCTTGATGCGGAGAGGGCTCCACCAGCACGGCCCAGCTTTTCCCATCAGCACTGCGCCGGATCGCCCGTGCTCCCCATGGCACTCGGTGACCTTCGGCAGGACCCGGATTCAGGTGAGGACGAGTGACGGAGACCACGGGCTCCACCGCAACGCCTGAGAGCGGCAACCCCGAGGGTGCCGAGGACGCGACGTCGATCGATGGCGCCGCCGAGGGCAATGCGAGCGAGAGCGACAAGAACCTCTCGCGCCGCGAGCGCAAGCGGGCCAACAGGGCCGGCGGCGGTGACGGTCAGAAGTCGGGCAAGCGCGCCAAGCGCGGTGTCTTCGCCCGTGCCGCTCTGTACTACCGCCAGATCATCGCGGAACTGCGCAAGGTCGTCTGGCCCACCCGCAGCGAGCTGATGAACTACACCAGCGTCGTGGTGGTCTTCGTCGCGGTGATGATCGGACTGGTGGCGACCCTCGACTGGGGCTTCGCCAAGGCCAGCTTCTGGATCTTCGGCTGACCCTGCGCCGGATCGTCCACCCACAGCCTTCCCTCCGACCCGGGTCGGCCGCCTGTCGAACACCGACGGGGGCCGGTCCGGGTCGAGCTGTCTGCGCGGACGGGACGAGCCCGCTACCGTTGACTCGGTACTGTTGATACTTCGAGCCGTACCGTCCCGCGCCCACCACACCGGCGCGGGACCGGAGCGGCTCCAAGCCGTACCATCTCCACACCTCCAGGAAAGAAGCAGCCACCGTGTCTGAGTCCCCCCTGTACGACGCCGACGAGACCGTCCGCGAGGCGGATGCGGATGTCGCCGCCGAGCTGGATGCGGCTGAGGCTGCCGACGACGTCGAGGCCGACTTCCCCGCGGACGCCGAGGCTGCGGACTCCCCCGAGGACGACGAGCAGATCGCCGACGCGGTGGACAGCGACGAGGACGAGGTCGAGGCGGCGGACGAGTCCGCGGCCGGGGTGCCCGCCGAGCAGGCCGCCGTGCACGAGGTCGGCGACGAGGAGTCGGCCGCCGCGGAGGCCTTCGAGGCCGGCGAGGGCGACGCCGAGGACGAGTCCGGTGCCGAGCTGCTCGACGAGGTCGAGGAGGTCGAGGAGGACGTCGACCCGGTCGCCAAGTTCCGCGAGGAGCTGCGCCACGTCCCGGGCGAGTGGTACGTCATCCACACCTACGCCGGGTACGAGAACCGCGTGAAGCAGAACCTCGAGCAGCGCGCCGTGTCGCTCAACGTCGAGGAGTACATCTTCCAGGCCGAGGTGCCGCAGGAGGAGGTCGTCCAGATCAAGAACGGCGACCGCAAGACGATCCGTCAGAACAAGCTGCCCGGCTACGTGCTGGTGCGCATGGACCTGACCCCGGAGTCCTGGGGCGTGGTGCGCAACACCCCCGGTGTCACCGGCTTCGTCGGCAACGCCTACGACCCGTACCCGCTGACCCTGGACGAGGTCGTCAAGATGCTCGCCCCCGACGTCGAGCGCGCCGCGGCCAAGGAGGCCGGCAAGCCCTCGCCGGTCAAGCCCAGCGAGATCCAGGTGCTCGACTTCGAGGTCGGCGACTCGGTCACCGTCACCGACGGTCCGTTCGCGACCCTGCAGGCGACCATCAACGAGATCAACCCGGACTCGAAGAAGGTCAAGGGCCTGGTCGAGATCTTCGGCCGGGAGACCCCGGTCGAGCTCTCCTTCGACCAGATCCAGAAGAACTAGCCCGGCCGGTAGCACCGACCGCTCGCACCTGACGGGGGCGGGGCCCGCGGCCCCGCCCCCGAACCCGTTTTGGCCCAGCGGCGCGCACGCGTTAGCCTGGTCAGCTGTGTGTACCTGTACCCGGGTGTCGCCCCGGAGTCGTACACGCGTCCATCGAAGGAAGGACCCGGAGAGACATGCCTCCCAAGAAGAAGAAGGTCACGGGGCTTATCAAGCTCCAGATCAACGCCGGTGCGGCCAACCCGGCCCCGCCGGTCGGCCCCGCGCTGGGTCAGCACGGCGTCAACATCATGGAATTCTGCAAGGCCTACAACGCCGCGACCGAGTCGCAGCGCGGCATGGTCGTGCCGGTGGAGATCACGGTCTACGAGGACCGTTCCTTCACCTTCATCACCAAGACCCCGCCGGCCGCGCGCCTCATCCTGAAGGCCGCGGGCGTCGAGAAGGGCTCCGGCGAGCCGCACAAGACCAAGGTCGCGAAGCTCACTTCCGCCCAGGTCCGCGAGATCGCCACGACCAAGCTCCCCGACCTGAACGCCAACGACCTGGACGCCGCCGCGAAGATCATCGCGGGCACCGCCCGGTCCATGGGCATCACCGTCGAGGGCTGAGACCCTTCTTCCGTCCAGTGGTAGGGCCAGCGCGGCCCGTACACCACGACTCCACACCTCAGGAGCAGCAGTGAAGCGCAGCAAGGCCCTCAAGGCCGCGGACCTCAAGGTCGACCGCGACCGCCTGTACGGCCCGCTCGAGGCCATCCGCCTCGCCCGGGAGACCTCCACCACCAAGTTCGACGCGACCGTCGAGGTCGCCATGCGCCTGGGTGTCGACCCGCGCAAGGCCGACCAGATGGTCCGCAGCACCGTCAACCTGCCGCACGGTACCGGTAAGACCGCCCGGGTCCTGGTCTTCGCGACCGGTGACCGTGCCGCGGCTGCGGAGGCTGCGGGCGCCGACATCGTCGGCTCCGACGAGCTCATCGACGAGGTCGCCAAGGGTCGCCTGGACTTCGACGCCGTCGTCGCCACCCCGGACCTCATGGGCAAGGTCGGCCGCCTCGGCCGCGTGCTCGGCCCGCGTGGTCTGATGCCGAACCCGAAGACCGGCACCGTCACCCCGGACGTGGCGAAGGCTGTCACGGACATCAAGGGCGGCAAGATCGAGTTCCGCGTGGACAAGCACTCGAACCTGCACTTCATCATCGGCAAGACCTCCTTCACCGATGAGCAGCTGGTCGAGAACTACGCCGCCGCGCTCGACGAGGTCCTGCGGGCCAAGCCGTCCGCCGCCAAGGGCCGCTACATCAAGAAGACCGCGGTCTCCACCACCATGGGCCCCGGCATCCTGGTGGACCCGAACCGCACCCGCAACCTCCTCGTCGAGGAGGACCCGGCGTCGCTCTGACACCGGGACGAGCGCGGCGTCGCATGACGCCGGGCGCTCACGTCTGAACACATCGACAGGGCCCGTACCCCCTCCAAGGGGGTGCGGGCCCTGTTTCAGCTCGGTTCGCCTCCGGGCGCTCTTGATCCGGTGTCGACGCTCCTCGCTTTCGACACCGGCGCGCCCTTCGGCTCACTCGCACCCCTTGCCGGCTCGGTTCGCCTCCGGGCGCTCCCGACCCGGTGCCGATGCCCGGTGTCCGCCGGGAACCGAAATCCCCGGGTGCGGTGTCCCTCTCCTCGACTAGAGTCCACTGGTCATCAGATCGGACATGCCTGATATCGGGGGGAACCACCGTGCGGATCATGCGGTTCACATCGGCGATCGCGGTCAGCGGCCTGCTGGTCACGGCCCTGGCGGGCTGTGGCAGCAGTGCCAAGTCGACGGCGAGCGCCGTCCCGGGCGCGGGAGCGCCCGCGCCGGTCGCCAGTGGTGGGGGAACGGGTGCCGCGGGCGGGCTCGGGGTCAAGGCGGAGCTGCTCGCGACCGCCGCCGTGATGCAGAAGCTCGGCAGCGCGAAGGTGACCGTCAGCTCGGCCGAGGCCGGCGGCGACAACGGCACCGGTGTCTACGCCTGGGGCGACAAGCCCGCGCTGGACCTGACCTCGTCCAACTCCGGCAAGCCGATGCGGATCCGGGTGGTGGACGGCGTGGCCTACCTCGGCGTGGGCGACGCCCAGGCCGCCGAGCTCGGCGGCAAGCACTGGGCGAAGCTCGACAGCAGCGGCCCGGCCGCCGGCCCGGGCAGCTCGCTGCAGGCGCTCTCCCTGCTGCTGGACCCGGCGCTGCAGCTCGCGGCCGCCGCGCAGAGCGGCAAGCTCAGCGCGGTCGGCGCGCAGAGCCTCAACGGCACGGCCACCCAGCACTACCGCAGCGTCATGCCGGCCGACAGCCTGGTCGCCGGCATCCCGAACCTCAAGGACGACCAGCGCGCCGCGCTGCTCGACGCCCTGAAGCAGGACGGCTCGACCGTCACCTCGGACTTCTGGGTGGACGCCAAGCACCAGCTGGTCCAGCAGCAGGAGGCCGGCTCGGACGGCGCGTCGGCCGGGGCCTCGGCCAGTGCCTCGCCCGACGGCAGCGGCACGACCATCACCACGTACTCCGACCTCGGTACCAAGGTGAGCGTCTCGGCGCCCGCCGCGAGCGACCAGGCATCGGCGGCCGACGCGCTGAAGCTGCTCGCCCTCATCGGCTGACCACCTCCGGGGTCGGTCCCTGCCGGGCAGGCCCGCCACGAACCGACCCGGGGGCGCATGGCACCCTGAGGTGGACGGAACGGACCGGGAGGCTGGCGTGGCGGGTCGGTGGAGGGCAGTGGTGGCCGCCGTGCTCATGGCGGCCGGGCTCACCGCCTGCGGGGGCGGCGCGGGTGCGCCGGCCCAGCTCTCGCCCTCCCGGCCCGCCACCTCCCCGTCCCCCTCGGAGGCCGGGTCGAGCGACCGCTCCCCGCGCGGGGTGATGCTGTCGGCCGCCCAGGGGCTGCAGAGCTCCCGGCGGGCCAAGCTCAGCTTCTGGTCGAACACCCCCGACGGTCGCAACCAGAGCGCGGCCGGGGTGCTCTACTGGGCCCCGCGCACGATCATGCAGCTCGGCTGGACCATGCCGGGAGCCACCGACCAGCTGATCGTCATGGACACCGTCAGCTACCAGGGCGGCGACGCGGCCACCGCGGCCCGGCTCGGCGGCCGGCACTGGGAGAAGTCCGGTGAGGTGATCGGTCCGGACGGCCGCAAGGAGACGCCCTTCGCCAGCCTGGTCGACCAGCTCAACCCGGTGCTCGCGGTGACCGCCGCGGCCGGCGCCGGTGACCTGCGGCTGCTGGGCGAGGAGAAGCTCAGCGAGGGCAGCGCCGAGCACTACCGGGCGACCCTGTCGGTGGCCGACTACGCCGCGGCCCAGCAGGACCTGCTCACCGCCGAGCGCCGCGAGCAGCTGGCCACCGCGCTCGGCCAGGGCGGGGTGGGCACGGTGACCCTCGACCTGTGGCTCAACGACAAGGACCAGCTGGTCCAGCTGCAGCGCAGTGGCCGCGGCAGCCAGGGCAGCCTGGACCAGACGATCCAGTACAGCGACTTCGGCGGGCCGCTCGCGGTGCAGGCGCCGGCCGAGAACGACACCCAGGGCCCCGCGCGCTGACGCCGGCGCCGGTGATTTGGCATTCACCCGCCCGGCCCGTACGCTGGTCGAAGCCAAAGACCGCTGGTTGTCGCCATGCCTCCGCAAGGAGACGGGTGACCGAAGGATCTGCGCTTCGTCGCAGGCAGCCCGCGCAGGAGTGTTTGGAGCTTGGACTTCCGGTCCGCGCGGCTTGCCGCCGGCCCGTCGAGGTCTTTCAGAGCCCCGTGCGCCTGCGCACCGGGGCTCTCACTGTTTTCACAGGAGCTTCCTTCGCCGGTGGTCCGAGGCACCGTAGGTCGACTGTTCCAAGGTCGGCCGACCTCGACATCACGGAAGGAGGCGTAAGCCTATGGCAAGGCCCGACAAGGCTGCTGCCGTCGCAGAGATCGCGGACAAGTTCCGCAGCTCCAACGCGGCCGTGCTGACCGAGTACCGCGGTCTCACGGTGAAGCAGGTCAAGACTCTGCGTCGCTCGCTGGGCGAGAACGCCCAGTACGCCGTGGTGAAGAACACGCTGACCAAGATTGCGGCCAATGAGGCCGGGATCACGGAGCTCGACGACCAGTTCACCGGTCCGACGGCTGTCGCCTTCGTCACCGGTGACCCGGTGGAGTCGGCGAAGGCTCTGCGTGACTTCGCCAAGGAGAACCCCGCTCTCATCATCAAGGGCGGTGTCCTCGATGGTAAGGCGCTGTCTGCCGATGACATCAAGAAGCTCGCGGACCTCGAGTCCCGCGAGGTGCTGCTCGCCAAGCTGGCCGGCGGTCTGAAGGCGTCCATGGCGAAGGCCGCGGCTACCTTCCAGGCTCCGCTGGTGGAGTTCGCCCGTACCGCCGAGGCGCTCCGAGCGAAGGTCGAGCAGGGCGGTGCCGGTACGCCGGCTCCCGCCGAGGCCGAGGACACCACCGAGGCTGCCGAGTAGTAACCCCATGCCCCTCGGGGCGTGGCAGGCCCAGTGCCTACTGCTCAGCGGCCGGGCATCCCGGTCGCAGCGGGCCCGTGCCCGCCATCCCGTACATCCGGCACCACCTGCCGATTTAGTGGAAGGACGCCATCATGGCGAAGCTGTCCCAGGACGAGCTGCTCGAGCAGTTCGCGGAGCTCACCCTCATCGAGCTCTCCGAGTTCGTGAAGGCGTTCGAGGAGAAGTTCGACGTCAAGGCTGCCGCCCCGGTCGCCGTCGCCGGCATCGCGGGCCCGGGCGCCCCGGTTGAGGCCGAGGAGGAGCAGGACGAGTTCGACGTCGTGCTCGAGTCCGCCGGTGACAAGAAGATCCAGGTCATCAAGGAGGTGCGCGCCCTGACCTCCCTCGGCCTGAAGGAGGCCAAGGACCTCGTCGACGGCACCCCCGCCGTTGTCCTGGAGAAGGTTGCCAAGGACGCCGCCGAGAAGGCCAAGGCCTCCCTCGAGGGCGCTGGCGCCAAGGTCACCGTCAAGTGACCCGAAGCTCCTAGCGAGCTCTTCCGGGCCGGGCCGGGCACCCCTCGCGGGGTGGCCGGCCCGGCCTGTTTGCTGCCCGGGCACGGCCGCGGGCCAGGCTGGCCGAATGTGCTCTCGGCACTGTCGGTGGGGCCGGGTAGGGTGATCACCGTTCGCGGCTCGCAGCGCGGACCGGCCGACCTCAGGCCCCTCACCACGGGGTTCTGTAACGCGCCGGCCCTCTCGAGCGATGAACAGCGCGAGGCCCGGGCTTCGGTCGGGCCTTGACGAACGGCACGCGGCGCGCGATTCTCAAGGCGCGCGCCGACACCGCGAGAGCGGTCGTCCGTTAGTTGGAGTGGCCCCGGATGCATAACCGGGGGCCACGCAGGGAAATGACTCCACGTGAGTCGCGGTGCCGGCCTCCAGGTGAGGTGGGGCACCGCTGCAGTGCGTAGGCGGTCCGCAGGACCATTGGCTGGGCAGGGACCACCCTGCGGCCGGGCCCCCGAGAGGGGGCTGGGCCGTCCGGGTGGCTACCGGAGGGAGCGTCCGATTCGGTCTCCGAATCAGGGCTGGACAGCAGTGTGCCTTTTGGCTACACTGTCCCTTTGCGCTGCCTGTTAGCTGCTCCGTGACTCGTCGCCCGGAGTTTGCGCTGCCCTGAAGGGGCCTGGCACCGCCTCCGCGAAGCGGCTCTGACCTGGGATTTCCTCCCGGCTGAGACCCACGGCGCCGGGGGTGGCACCAAGCCCGTCGAGGTAAGCCGGTACGCGCGTAGTGAGCTCCGAGCCCTCGGAAGGACCCCCCTCTTGGCCGCGCCGCGCAACGCCTCGAACAACGCCAATTCCACCGCCCCGCTCCGCGTCTCCTTCGCGAAGATCAAGGAGCCCCTCGAGGTCCCGAACCTCCTGGCCCTGCAGACCGAGAGCTTTGACTGGCTGCTCGGCAACGCGGCCTGGAAGTCCCGGGTCGAGGCGGCCCTGGAGAGTGGTCAGGACGTCCCCACGAAGTCCGGTCTGGAGGAGATCTTCGAAGAGATCTCCCCGATCGAGGACTTCAGCGGGTCGATGTCGCTGACCTTCCGCGACCACCGTTTCGAGCCGCCTAAGAACTCCATTGACGAGTGCAAGGACCGCGACTTCACCTTCGCGGCCCCGCTCTTCGTCACCGCCGAGTTCACCAACAACGAGACCGGTGAGATCAAGTCTCAGACGGTCTTCATGGGCGACTTCCCGCTCATGACCCACAAGGGCACGTTCGTGATCAACGGCACCGAGCGTGTCGTCGTCTCGCAGCTGGTCCGCTCCCCGGGCGTGTACTTCGACTCCACCCTGGACAAGGTGTCCGACAAGGACATCTTCTCCTGCAAGGTCATCCCCTCGCGTGGTGCCTGGCTGGAGATGGAGATCGACAAGCGCGACATGGTCGGTGTCCGCATCGACCGCAAGCGCAAGCAGTCGGTCACCGTGCTGCTCAAGGCCCTCGGCTGGACCAACGAGATGATTCTCGAGGAGTTCGGCGAGTACGAGTCGATGCGCGCCACCCTGGAGAAGGACCACACCCAGGGCCAGGACGACGCGCTGCTGGACATCTACCGCAAGCTGCGCCCCGGCGAGCCGCCGACCCGCGAGGCCGCGCAGACGCTGTTGGAGAACCTCTACTTCAACCCGAAGCGCTACGACCTCGCCAAGGTCGGCCGTTACAAGGTCAACCGCAAGCTGGGCAACGCCGAGTCGCTGGACTCCGGCGTGCTCACCGAGCCCGACATCATCGGTGCGATCAAGTACCTGGTGAAGCTGCACGCGGGCGAGACCGAGTGGCGTGACACCGAGGGCCGCGACATCGTGGTCGAGGTCGACGACATCGACCACTTCGGCAACCGCCGCCTGCGCAACGTCGGCGAGCTGATCCAGAACCAGGTCCGTACGGGTCTCGCCCGTATGGAGCGCGTCGTGCGCGAGCGCATGACCACCCAGGACGTCGAGGCGATCACGCCGCAGACCCTGATCAACATCCGGCCGGTCGTCGCCTCCATCAAGGAGTTCTTCGGCACCAGCCAGCTGTCGCAGTTCATGGACCAGACGAACCCGCTGTCGGGCCTGACCCACAAGCGCCGTCTGTCCGCGCTGGGCCCCGGTGGTCTGTCCCGCGAGCGGGCCGGCTTCGAGGTCCGTGACGTGCACCCCTCGCACTACGGGCGCATGTGTCCCATCGAGACCCCCGAAGGCCCGAACATCGGTCTGATCGGGTCGCTGGCCTCGTACGGCCGGGTGAACGCCTTCGGCTTCATCGAGACCCCGTACCGCAAGGTCGTCGAGGGCATCGTCACCGAGCAGGTGGACTACCTGACCGCTGACGAGGAGGACCGCTACGTCATCGCGCAGGCCAACGCGCCGCTGACCGAGGACCTGCACTTCGCCGAGCCGCGCGTCCTGGTCCGTCGCCGTGGCGGGGAGATCGACTACATCCCCGGCACCGAGATCGACTACATGGACGTCTCGCCGCGCCAGATGGTGTCCGTCGCGACCGCGATGATCCCCTTCCTCGAGCACGACGACGCCAACCGCGCGCTCATGGGCTCGAACATGATGCGCCAGGCCGTCCCGCTGCTGCGCAGCGAGGCGCCCGTGGTCGGCACCGGCATGGAGTACCGCTGCGCCGTCGACGCCGCGGACGTCATCACCGCCGAGAAGGCCGGTGTGGTGCAGGAGGTCTCGGCCGACTACGTCACCGTGGCCAACGACGACGGCACGTACAACACGTACCGCGCCGCCAAGTTCACCCGCTCCAACCAGGGCACCGCCTTCAACCAGAAGGTGCTCGTGGACGAGGGCGTGCGGGTCGAGGTCGGCCAGGTGCTGGCCGACGGCCCGTGCACCGACGAGGGCGAGATGGCGCTGGGCAAGAACCTGCTCGTCGCCTTCATGTCCTGGGAGGGTCACAACTACGAGGACGCGATCATCCTGTCGCAGCGCCTCGTGCAGGACGACGTCCTCTCCTCGATCCACATCGAGGAGCACGAGGTCGACGCCCGTGACACCAAGCTGGGCCCCGAGGAGATCACCCGGGACATCCCGAACGTCTCCGAGGAGGTCCTCGCCGACCTCGACGAGCGCGGCATCATCCGCATCGGCGCGGACGTCGTCACCGGCGACATCCTGGTCGGCAAGGTCACGCCCAAGGGTGAGACCGAGCTGACCCCCGAGGAGCGCCTGCTGCGCGCGATCTTCGGCGAGAAGGCCCGTGAGGTCCGCGACACCTCGCTGAAGGTGCCGCACGGTGAGTCCGGCAAGGTCATCGGCGTGCGCGTGTTCGACCGCGAGGAGGGCGACGAGCTCCCCCCGGGTGTCAACCAGCTGGTCCGCGTCTACGTGGCCCAGAAGCGCAAGATCACCAACGGTGACAAGCTCGCCGGCCGGCACGGCAACAAGGGTGTCATCTCCAAGATCCTCCCCGTCGAGGACATGCCGTTCCTCGAGGACGGCACCCCGGTCGACATCATCCTCAACCCGCTGGGTGTCCCGTCCCGAATGAACCCGGGACAGGTCCTGGAGATCCACCTCGGGTGGCTCGCCAAGCAGGGCTGGGACGTCTCCGGCCTCAGCGAGGAGTGGGCCCGCCGCCTGCAGGTGATCGGCGCCGACAAGGTCGAGGGCGGCACCAACCTGGCCACCCCGGTGTTCGACGGCGCCCGCGAGGACGAGATCACCGGCCTGCTGGACCACACCACCCTCACCCGTGACGGTGAGCGCCTGGTGAACTCCACCGGCAAGGCCCGGCTGTACGACGGCCGCTCCGGCGAGCCGTTCCCGATGCCGGTCTCGGTCGGCTACATGTACATCCTCAAGCTGCACCACCTGGTCGACGACAAGCTGCACGCGCGTTCGACCGGTCCGTACTCGATGATCACCCAGCAGCCGCTCGGTGGTAAGGCGCAGTTCGGTGGTCAGCGATTCGGCGAGATGGAGGTGTGGGCCCTCGAGGCGTACGGCGCGGCCTACGCGCTGCAGGAGCTGCTCACCATCAAGTCCGACGACGTCCTGGGCCGCGTGAAGGTCTACGAGGCGATCGTCAAGGGCGAGAACATCCCCGAGCCGGGCATTCCCGAGTCCTTCAAGGTGCTCATCAAGGAAATGCAGTCGCTCTGCCTCAACGTGGAGGTGCTGTCCTCGGACGGCTCCAACATCGAGCTGCGGGACTCCGACGAGGATGTCTTCCGTGCCGCCGAGGAGCTCGGTATTGACCTGTCCCGGCGCGAGCCGAGCAGCGTCGAAGAGGTCTGACGGAGGCCGGGCCGGCCGCTGATCCCAGTGGCCGGCCCGCCCCCAGGCCCCCCTCAGACCAGATGAACGACTTTCGACTTACGAAAGAGGGCTTGACGACCAGTGCTTGACGTCAACTTCTTCGACGAGCTCCGCATCGGCCTCGCGACCGCCGACGACATCCGCCAGTGGTCGCACGGCGAGGTCAAGAAGCCGGAGACCATCAACTACCGCACCCTGAAGCCGGAAAAGGACGGGCTCTTCTGCGAGAAGATCTTCGGCCCCACCCGGGACTGGGAGTGCTACTGCGGCAAGTACAAGCGTGTCCGCTTCAAGGGCATCATCTGCGAGCGCTGCGGCGTCGAGGTCACTCGCGCCAAGGTGCGTCGTGAGCGGATGGGCCACATCGAGCTGGCCGCGCCGGTCACCCACATCTGGTACTTCAAGGGTGTGCCGTCCCGTCTCGGGTACCTGCTGGACCTGGCTCCGAAGGACCTCGAGAAGGTCATCTACTTCGCCGCCTACATGATCACCTGGGTGGACGACGAGCGTCGCCAGCGCGACCTGCCGTCCCTGGAGGCGCACGTCTCGGTCGAGCGCCAGCAGATCGAGAACCGCCGTGACGCGGACCTCGAGGCGCGCGCCAAGAAGGCCGAGACCGACCTGGCCGAGCTGGAGGCCGAGGGCGCCAAGGCCGACGTGCGCCGCAAGGTGCGCGAGGGTGCGGAGCGCGAGATGAAGCAGCTGCGCGACCGCGCGCAGCGCGAGATCGACCGCCTCGACGAGGTCTGGGCCCGCTTCAAGAACCTCAAGGTCCAGGACCTCGAGGGCGACGAGCTGCTCTACCGCGAGCTGCGCGACCGCTTCGGCACCTACTTCTCCGGCTCGATGGGCGCGGCGGCCCTCAAGGACCGCCTCGAGACCTTCGACCTGGCCGAGGAGTCCGAGCGGCTGCGCGAGATCATCCGCACCGGCAAGGGCCAGAAGAAGACCCGTGCGCTCAAGCGCCTCAAGGTCGTCTCGGCGTTCCTGCAGACCACCAACAAGCCCAACGGCATGGTGCTGGACTGCGTCCCGGTCATCCCGCCGGACCTGCGTCCGATGGTGCAGCTGGACGGTGGCCGCTTCGCGACCTCCGACCTGAACGACCTGTACCGCCGCGTGATCAACCGCAACAACCGCCTGAAGCGGCTTCTCGACCTCGGCGCGCCCGAGATCATCGTGAACAACGAGAAGCGCATGCTCCAGGAGGCCGTGGACGCGCTCTTCGACAACGGCCGTCGTGGCCGTCCGGTCACCGGCCCGGGCAACCGGCCGCTGAAGTCCCTCAGCGACATGCTGAAGGGCAAGCAGGGTCGTTTCCGTCAGAACCTGCTCGGCAAGCGCGTCGACTACTCGGCCCGTTCCGTCATCGTCGTCGGCCCGCAGCTCAAGCTGCACCAGTGCGGTCTGCCCAAGGCCATGGCGCTGGAGCTCTTCAAGCCGTTCGTGATGAAGCGCCTGGTGGACCTGAACCACGCGCAGAACATCAAGTCGGCCAAGCGCATGGTCGAGCGCGCGCGCCCGGTGGTGTGGGACGTCCTCGAAGAGGTCATCGCCGAGCACCCGGTGCTGCTCAACCGTGCACCCACCCTGCACCGCCTGGGCATCCAGGCCTTCGAGCCGCAGCTGGTCGAGGGCAAGGCCATCCAGATCCACCCGCTCGTCTGCACCGCGTTCAACGCGGACTTCGACGGTGACCAGATGGCCGTCCACCTGCCGCTCTCCGCGGAGGCGCAGGCCGAGGCCCGCATCCTGATGCTGTCCTCGAACAACATCCTGAAGCCGGCCGACGGTCGCCCCGTCACCATGCCGACCCAGGACATGGTGCTCGGTCTCTTCTTCCTGACCTCGGACCGGGACGAGGTGAAGGGCGGTGGCCGTTCCTTCTCCTCCACCGCCGAGGCGATCATGGCCTTCGACGCCCGCGAGCTGGACGTCCAGGCCCCGATCGAGCTGCGTCTGCCGATCGGGACCGTGCCGCCGCGCGGCTGGACCCCGCCGGTGGACGAGGACGGCCAGAGCAGCTGGTTCGAGGGCGAGTCCTTCCGCCTGACCACCACCCTGGGCCGCGCGCTCTTCAACGAGCTGCTGCCCGAGGACTACCCGTTCGTCGACTACGAGGTGGGCAAGAAGCAGCTCTCCGCGATCGTCAACGACCTGGCGGAGCGCTACCCCAAGGTCATCGTCGCGGCGACCCTGGACAACCTGAAGGCGGCCGGCTTCCACTGGTCGACCCGTTCGGGTGTCACCGTCTCGATCTCGGACGTCGTCGTGCCGCCGAGCAAGCCGCAGATTCTCGAGGGCTACGAGGCGCAGGCCGAGAAGGTCCAGAAGAACTACGAGCGCGGTCTGATGACCAACGACGAGCGCAAGCAGGAAATGGTCAACATCTGGACCAAGGCGACCAACGAGGTCGCCGAGGCCATGAACGCGAACTTCCCGAAGACGAACCCCATCTTCATGATGGTCGACTCGGGTGCTCGCGGAAACATGATGCAGATGCGCCAGATCGCCGGTATGCGTGGTCTGGTGTCGAACGCCAAGAACGAGACGATCCCGCGTCCCATCAAGGCGTCCTTCCGTGAGGGCCTGTCGGTGCTGGAGTACTTCATCTCCACCCACGGTGCCCGTAAGGGTCTGGCCGACACCGCGCTGCGTACCGCCGACTCGGGTTACCTGACCCGTCGTCTGGTGGACGTCTCGCAGGACGTGATCATCCGCGAGGAGGACTGCGGCACCGAGCGCGGCCTCAAGCTGGCGATCGGCACGGTCGAGAACGGCGTCCTGCGCAAGACGGACGACGTCGAGACCAGCGTCTACGCCCGCATGCTGGCCGAGGACATCACGGTGGACGGCAAGCTGCTGGCCACCGCGAACACCGACCTCGGTGACGTGCTGATCGACGAGCTGATCCGCCACGGCATCAGCGAGGTCAAGACCCGCTCGATCCTGACCTGCGAGTCCGCGGTCGGCACCTGTGCCTTCTGCTACGGCCGCTCGCTGGCCACCGGCAAGCTGGTCGACATCGGTGAGGCGGTCGGCATCATCGCCGCCCAGTCCATCGGTGAGCCCGGTACCCAGCTGACGATGCGTACCTTCCACACCGGTGGTGTGGCCGGTGACGACATCACGCAGGGTCTGCCCCGTGTCGTCGAGCTCTTCGAGGCCCGTACCCCCAAGGGTGTGGCCCCGATCTCGGAGGCCCAGGGCCGGGTGCGGATCGAGGACACCGAGAAGACCCGCAAGCTGGTCGTCACCCCCGACGACGGCACCGACGAGATCGCCTACCCGGTCTCCAAGCGTGTCAAGCTGCTGGTCGGCGAGGGCCAGGCGGTCGAGGTCGGCCAGAAGCTGACCATGGGTGCCACCAACCCGCACGACGTGCTGCGGATCATGGGTCAGCGCGCGGTCCAGATCCACCTGGTCGCCGAGGTCCAGAAGGTCTACAACTCGCAGGGCGTGTCGATCCACGACAAGCACATCGAGATCATCATCCGGCAGATGCTCCGCCGCGTGACGATCATCGAGTCGGGCGACGCCGAGCTGCTCCCGGGCGAGCTCGTCGAGCGCGGCCGCTTCGAGACCGAGAACCGTCGCGTGGTCTCCGAGGGCGGTCACCCCGCCTCCGGCCGTCCGCAGCTGATGGGTATCACCAAGGCCTCGCTGGCCACCGAGTCCTGGCTGTCGGCCGCCTCCTTCCAGGAGACGACCCGGGTGCTCACCGACGCGGCGATCCACGCCAAGTCGGACCCGCTGCTGGGCCTCAAGGAGAACGTCATCCTGGGCAAGCTCATCCCGGCCGGTACGGGTCTGCCCCGCTACCGCAACATCCGGGTGGAGCCGACCGAGGAGGCCAAGGCCGCGATGTACTCGGCCGTCGGCTACGACGACTACGACCTGTCGCCGTTCGGCGCCGGCTCCGGCCAGGCGGTTCCGCTGGACGACTACGACTACGGCCCCTACACGGGCTGAGTCACCAGGTAGCACGCCGCAGGGCGGTCGCCCCCGTGAGGGGGTGGCCGCCCTGCGGCGTTGTGGGGCCCGACAGGGCCCGGCCCGGGCCCGCCCCGGGCCGGGCTCCGGCAGAGGCCCGCCGCGGGCCCGCTACGCGGCGTCCAGCAGTGCCTCGAAGCGGGCCAGCGGCGAGCCGGTGAAGGGGCGCAGGGCGGTGAGCAGGGCGCCGGCGCAGGGGACCCGCAGGCCGCCCAGGAAGGCGAAGTGGGTGGTGCCGTCCGCCAGCGCCCGCGCGGCCATGCCGCCGAGCACGAAGCGGCTCTGCATCAGGCACCAGCCGGGCCGCAGGTCGATCGCGAAGGTGGCGCGCAGCCGGGTGTGGCCGCGGATCTCGGCGGTCGGCCGGCCCTGCGCGTCGGGCGGCCCGCCCAGGCGCACGGTGCGCACGTCCGGGATCCACAGCGGCATCGTCCGCTCCAGGTCCTGGGCCAGCGCCCAGACCCGTTCGAAGGGCTGGTCGAGGACGGTCTCGGTGATCCGGTTGCCACGGCCGGCCGCGGCGACGACCCGCAGCCGGCGCACCGGGTCGAAGTCGGCGACCGGCCAGCCGGCCGCCCGGGGCTCTTCGGTCATTGCTGCCACGCCTTTCGGAAGCTGAGTCGGGCCCGGGAGAGCCGGGACTTGACGGTCCCGGGGGCCACCGCGAGCAGTTCGGCGCAGTGCCGCTCGTCCAGGCCCTCCAGGTCGCGCAGCAGCAGCACGGCGCGGTGCTCGGGGGAGAGCCGGGCGAGCACGTCGCGGATGTCCGCGCCGAGTTCGGGGTCGCCCGGGGCCGGCAGCTCGGTCAGCTCGGCCGGCCGCAGCCGCGCCGCGCGGGCGGCGTGCCGTACCGCCTCGCGCACCGCGATCGCCCGCACCCAGCCGAAGAGCGCGGCCGGCTCCTGGAGTTGGCGCAGGTGGCGGAAGACCGCGATGAGTGCCTCCTGGGTCGCGTCCGCACCGTCCTCCAGCGCGATCGGGCCGCAGAGCCGGCGCACGTACGGGGTGACGAGGTCGAGCAGGCGGGCGAGCGCGAGGGCGTCACCGCCCTGGGCGGCCGGCACCAGCTCGGCGAGGTCGGGCGGCGGCTGCGGTTCGGGCGATGGCGGTTCGGGCGGCGGCTGCTGCTGCACGGCGGTCTCCGTCGGTCGCGGACGTCGGGCCCAGGGAGGAGGGCGCGCGGCGGCGAGAGGTTCCCGCCCCCTCGCGCCGGGGCCCAGTGTTCCCCGTCACAGGAACGGCTCGCCGGGCACCGTGCCGGGGGGCTGATCAACTGTCAGTGCCGGGCCTTAGGTTGGTGTCATCCCCGAGCGCCCCAGGAGGGCCCGATGTCGACCCAGGCCGCCGAGCAGGTCAGCTACCTCGAACTCTCCGAGGAACAGGGCAGCGCGCACAAGTTCTACGAGGTCCGCCAGGCCGGCACCGAGCTGACCATCACCTACGGCCGGATCGGCGAGAGCGGCCAGAGCCGCACCACCAGCTACCCCACCGCCGAGAAGGCGGGCGCCGCGGCGACCAAGAAGCTCGGGGAGAAGATCCGCAAGGGCTACGCCCCGGCCCAGCGCGGGGTGCGCCAGCGCCGCGCGGTGACCCGGCGCGAGATCGCCAGCACCCGCTCGACGGCCCGTCAGGCCCCGGTGCTGTGGCGGTTCCGCTCGGGCGCACCGGCCTTCGGCATCTTCGTCTCCGAGGAGCACGCCTGGGTCGGCAACCAGGCCGGCGACGTCTACATGCTCGGCCACGACGGCGAGGTCACCGCGCGCTTCGGCCTGCCGGACGGCGTGAAGTGCATCGTCGCCGACGACTACTGGATCTACGCCGGCTGCGACGACGGCCGGGTCTACGATCTGGGCGGCAAGGTCCCGCGGGTGGCGTACGAGATCGCCTCGGACGTCGACATCTACTGGCTGGACATCCACGACGGCGTGCTCGGCGTCTCCGACGCGCAGGGCGGCATCACCACCGTCGACCACGAGGACGAGTTCCAGTGGCGGCGCTCCGCCTCGGGCAGCGGCGGCTGGATGGTGCGCTGCGACGCGGACGGCGTCTACCAGGGGCACTCGGCCGGCGTGACGCGCTACGCGGCGCGCGGCGGCGAGCAGCTCTGGCAGACCCGGACCGAGGGCTCGGTGCTCTTCGGCTGGCAGGAGCGCACGGAGGTCTTCGCGGGCACCAGCCGGGGCTGGGTCTACCGGCTGGCCAAGTCCGACGGTGCGGAGCTGACCCGCTTCCGCTGCGACGCCGCGGTCTACTCCTGCGCCGCCTCGCCCGACGGGAAGTACGTCTTCGCCGGCGACAGCGCCTCCTCGGTGTACTGCTTCGCCGCCGACGGCACCCGGCTGTGGAAGCTCGGCACCGGCTGCGGCTCGGCCTTCAGCATGCAGTATCGCGACGAGCGGCTCTACCTGGTCACCACCGACGGCTCGTTGGCCTGCCTGGACGCCAGTGAGGGCGCCGTGCGTGAGGCGCAGGACGGCCGGCTGCCGCAGACCGCCGACATCAAGGCCGGCGCGGTGCAGCGGGTGGCGGCCGGCAGCGAGGTCGAGTGGGTGGGCGCGGAGGGGGCCGTCGGCGCAGGGATCGAGGTGGAGTGCGTGCAGGAGGGCGCCCGGACCAGGATCCGGGTGGTCTCCTCGGGCTACGACCCCAGCTGGCGGGTGCAGTTCCCCAAGGACATCCGGGTCCCCGGCGCGCGCTACCTGGTCGCCGAGGTGCACGCCTCGGGGGCCGGCTTCTACCGCGCCCGCGGCGAGATCCGCCGCCTGCGCTGAGCCGGCCTGCGCTCAGCCGCCCGCCCGCCCGCCCAGCGGCCGACCGTGCAGTCGAAGGGCACCTTCCCCGTCCCGGGAAGGTCGTCGGCCAGTTGCACGGCGGTCGCCCGCCTCGGCTGGTAGGCCGACGCACCGCGTCCCGGCACCGGAAAGGAGTGCTCCGATGAAAACGCCCGGACGAAGGTCGGCAGTCCTGGTGGTGACGGGCGCCAGGGTCCTCGCCGGCGG